>NZ_JAUBVJ010000035.1:0-75315 GCF_036702785.1 Microcoleus sp. AR_TQ3_B6
CTAGAAGAAACCAACTTAGCGTATTTAGCCAAAACGCCCTTAGTATACCGAGGTTTAGGAGGCTGCTTCGATGGCAAGTCGCTTTTTGAATCAGCGCAGTTAATTTGGGCAATTTTTAACCGCAGATATCAGCGGATGGACACAGATGAACGCAGATAGGATTTTATCTGCGTTCATCTGTGTTTATCTGCCTTCATCTGCGGTGACAAATTTCCTACTTTAACCCAAACCCAAATCAGTTACAGCACCAACACTGCTAGAAGAAACCAACTTAGCGTATTTAGCCAAAACTCCCTTAGTATACCGAGGTTTAGGAGGCTGCCAAAGAGCCCGCCGCTGCTCCAGTTCTGCATCAGAAATATTGAGCTGCAACAAGCGATTGTTAGCATCAATTGTAATCGAATCGCCCTCTTTTACTAAAGCAATTGTGCCTCCTACTTGCGCCTCAGGTGCAACGTGACCGACAACCATGCCGTAAGTTCCGCCAGAGAAGCGACCGTCAGTAATTAATCCTACAGAATCGCCCAAACCTGCGCCAATTATTGCCGAAGTTGGTGCTAACATTTCGCGCATTCCCGGCCCGCCTTTGGGCCCTTCGTAGCGGATAATTATCACGTCTCCGGCTTGAATTTTGCCCGCTAAAATTGCATCCAAACAATTTTCTTCAGATTCAAATACCCGCGCCGGGCCGGTAATTTGCGGTTTCTTAACGCCCGTAATTTTAGCAACGGCTCCTTCTGTTGCCAGATTTCCCCTCAGAATTGCTAAATGTCCTTGGGCGTAAAGCGGGTTGTTCCAAGGGCGGATGACATCTTGGTCGGTGCGGGGCTCTGGTGGAATATCTGCCAATACTTCAGCAATAGTTTGGCCGGTAATTGTCAGGGCGTCTGGGTGTAGTAAACCCTGTTCTAGCAGCATTTTCATGACTTGAGGAATGCCGCCGGCTTTGTGCAAATCGGTTGCTACGTATTTGCCGCTGGGTTTGAGGTCGCACAGCACTGGTACTTTTGCTCGAATAGTTTCAAAATCGTCGAGGGACAGTTCAACGCCGATCGCATTTGAAATGGCTAATAAATGCAGCACAGCGTTGGTTGAACCGCCGATTGCCATGATTACCGCGATCGCATTTTCAAAGGCTTTGCGAGTCAAAATCTGGCTCGGTAGCAACTGTTTGCGGATCGCTTCCACGACAACTTTTGCAGATTCGGCAGCGCTGTCAGCTTTTTCGGCATCCTCAGCAGCCATTGTCGAAGAATAAGGCAAACTCATGCCCATTGCTTCAAAGGCACTGGACATTGTATTTGCTGTGAACATTCCGCCGCAAGAACCCGCACCCGGACAGGCTTTCTGTTCCACTGCATTGAGTTCTGTTTCGTCAATTTTGCCCGCGCTGAATTGACCGACTGCTTCAAAAGCGCTGACGACGGTTAAATCCCGTCCGTTGTGGTGTCCGGGTTTGATCGTGCCACCGTAAACAAAAATAGCAGGAATGTTCATGCGGGCGATCGCAATCATCGCCCCCGGCATATTTTTATCGCAACCGCCGACAGCCAGCAACCCGTCCATACTTTGGCCGTTGCAAACAGTTTCTATCGAATCGGCAATCACATCTCTCGACACCAGAGAATATTTCATCCCTTCAGTTCCCATCGAGATCCCGTCGCTGATAGTAATCGTACCGAACATCTGCGGCATTGCCCCGGCTTCCTTTGCACTCGCAACAGCCCGCAAAGCTAGGTCGTTCAATCCCATATTGCAGGGCGTAATCGTGCTGTACCCGTTGGCAATCCCCACAATAGGCTTAGTGAAATCGCCGTCGCCAAAACCGACTGCCCGCAGCATTGCCCGGTTGGGCGCGCGCTGCACGCCGCCAGTCACAGCTTGGCTTCTCAAATTTTCAGGCATTTTAAAATTTCCTTTGTCAGTTGTCTGTTGTTGACTTGTCAGTTGTCTGTTTTTCTTTGCTGCTGGCTGTTTGAGGGCCCAGTGCCGAGAGTTTTACCCTATTTTTGATTTTCTCAGAAGCGTTGATATTTTTGACAACTCCTCGGCCCGAAAGCACGAGGATTCTTGGTTCATTGGGACTACTAATGTAGCTAGCCCTCCCCAAAATTCACTGCGACGCAGCCCAACCGCTGTATATCCACGCTGCAACACCACTTGCGCGGCTGCAACATCTCGATTCGTTTCATAGCCACACGTTTGACATCTATGTACTCGTTCGGATAGTTCTTTTTTGCCTGTATGAGTTTGACATAAGGGACAAGTTTGACTTGTTCCGTTCGGGTCTACTTTTGCAAAGTATGCACCTCGCTTAAAGCAAACATGACCCAAGATATTCAGAAACTGACCAAACCCGGAATCAAGCGTGTGCTTGCTCATCATTCCCGCTGACATTGCTTTGAGGTTCAAGTCCTCAGCAAATACTGTTTGGGCTGCGTTACATAAATGATGAGCGGTCTTGAAATGAAAGTCTTTGCGACTGTTCGAGATGTATTCGTGGTGTTTAGCTATTTGGTGATGAAGTTGACGAAACTTTCTAGAGCCTTTTTTCTTGCGCTTGAGTTGACGTTGCAGCAATTTCAGCTTGCGTTGTCCATCCACAAAGAATCGAGGTCTATCAATCAATTCACCATCAGAAGTTGCCAAAAAATGTTTTAACCCTAAATCAATCCCTAATCCATGCCCTGAAGGTGAGGCTTGAGGCACTGCGACATCACATTGCAAAGTGAGCATGGCTACGTAACCAGAAGCCCTCTTAACAACGCGAATTTGCTTGACATCAAACCCTTGAGGGATGGGACGATCCAGGTGCATTTTTACGGCGCCAATCTTGGGTAGGTTGACCCAATCGGCATTATCAAACCGTTTAACGGACTCTAGATTCAACTGAGGGAACACTTCGGAGCGCATCCGCTTGGGGAATCTAGGAAAACCGTGTCCTCGTTCCCACATTGCCACAAACGCTGCCTCTAGTTGGCGCAACGCCTGCTGCAAGACATGGGTGTGAGGCAGTTTCAACTCAGGAATTAACTTCTTTGCCAAGGCCAATGATTTGCATTGACGGGCAAAGGTTGGACGCGGTGCATCATTCGGGATAATGAATTCCTGTTTAATGCTGCACGAGTTGATATCACACTTACGAGAATTAACCCAATCTTTTCGTTCTCGCAATGCAAAGTTGTAGACCTTGCGGCAAATATTGAGCCACTGGTCGAAAGTCTGGCGTTGCGCGTCGGTAGGAATGAGCTTGTACTCGTAGGTGAGATTTAACATACAACCATTGTAGAGCCAACCTGAATAAATGCGGTGCTGTTTATTCACAAACCTTGCTTGAGAGATTCCGAACCGAAAGTCCCCCTAGAAGGGGGAGGCTTGTATCCAATTTTTTTGTCAGGCCCTTTAAGAGGCAGTGGCACAGCAGTGCCCGGAAAGCAATGCAAAGATTCTACAGATACTACAGCGTGCAGGGTTAATACCGTGGTTATCTGGGATGATGTGGTAAAACCCATCACCCTAACGTTTGAAAATAATTGCGAGGCGAATGACATGGAGGCCGATCGAATTCTGAGGCAATATGCGGCCGGAGAAAGAATTTTTCGAGAGATTAACCTCGCCGGGGCTGACTTAAAAGGTGTAAACCTCAGCGAGGCTAACTTTACCAGAGCGAATTTCCAAGACGCAAACCTCAAAGGCGCTAACCTGACGGGAGCCAACTTGCGCGAGGTGAAATTGGCAGGAGTGGACATGACGGAAGCCTACCTCAGCGAAGCAAATCTCATCGGTACCGATTTGAGCCGCGCCAATCTCAGCGGGGCTAACCTGATCGGAGCCAACCTGCGCGGCTCAATGGCCAGAGAAGTCAACATGACTAAGGCTAATTTGACCGAAGCTAATTTGACCGAAGCCAACTTTACCGAAGCGAATTTGTTTGCTGCCAACTTAACCGACGCTAGCATGATTCGCGTTAATTTGATGAAAGCAAATTTGAGTTGGTCAAATCTCAAAGCGGTAAACCTGACAAATGCCATCCTCAGCGAGGCGCTTTTAGAAAGAGCTAATCTGAGTCAGGCAATTCTCAGCGGGGCGATGCTGAGCCGGGCCAACCTGACAGGTGCAGACTTGCGCCAAGTAACGATGGTTGGAGCTAATCTCACCGAAGCTAATCTGAGCAATGCTAATTTGAGAGTTGCTAATGTGAGTTGGTCAACGCTGCGCGCTGCTAACTTGAGCGGTGCTAATTTGTACCGCGCTAAGCTTTGCTGGTCTAATTTTAGCGGGGCTGTTTTGGCGGAAGCGGTTTTGATTGATGCTAATGTCAATCGAACTAACTTCCGCGATGCAGATTTGAGACGGGCAATTATGCCGGACGGCACAACTAATGAGTTTTGAGTTTTGAGTTTTGACTTGTGAATTTTGAGTTGTGAGTGAGATTTCCTACTCATAGTAAAAGCTAAAATCTGATGAGTGTGAGCGAATTATTGATTCTGGGTGCGGCCGGACTTTTTGCCGGAATTCTAGCTGGATTTTTGGGTATCGGTGGCGGTACGGTGATCGTGCCTTTGTTGGTGGCTCTCAATTACGCCCCGGTGCAAGCTGTTGCTACTAGCGGTTTGTCGATCGTCATTACAGCTATTTCTGGCAGCATCCAGAATTGGCGCATGGGCTACCTCAGCTTGAGTCAAGTCGCAGGCATCGGATTTCCAGCCGTCATCACAGCACAAATCGGTGCTTATTTGGCGGGGATATTTCCCCCTTACTTGCTGTTACTTGCTTTTGGGCTGTTGCTGTGGCTGAATATTTATTTGATTGAAGTTCGCAAGAGCATAACAGCTAAGCAGAAAGCGGAAGCTGAACAGGGCGAACTAGGAGGACAAGGGGGAGAAGGGGAAAATCCTCAATTACCCATTACCAATTACCAATTACCAAACAATTCAAAAATTTTATTCCATCCAACTTTGGCTAAAATTGCTACCGGCAGTGCTGCGGGTTTATTAGCGGGTTTGTTTGGAGTAGGCGGCGGCGTGATTATGGTTCCCCTGCAAATTTTGCTGTTAGGAGAAAGCATTAAAACCGCAATTCAAACGAGCTTGGGCGTCATCGTCATCACGGCAATTTCGGCGACGGCGGGACACGCCGCGCGCGGGAATATTTTGTGGGTTGCGGGGTTGATTCTCGGCGGCGGCGGTTTGTTGGGCGTGCAGGTGAGCACGCGGTTTTTGCCGAGATTGCCCGAGCGTATTGTTAGTTTCGCTTTTCGATCGCTCTTGGCAGTGTTATCGATTTATGTTTTCTGGCAAGCTTGGCAAAAATTTAGTAACGGGTAATTGGTAATTGGTAATGGGGAATTTGTAATGGGTAAGGTGCGCGGCCCTGCTGGCACCCTAGGAAGGACTGGGGTTCGGTGCGCGGACGGCCGAGCACCCTACGAAAAACTAATAACTAACGACTAATTTGCTGATAGTTTCTTCACGGCGCGAGTCAGACGCTGCAAATAAGGCTTGACAATTTCTTGATTTTGCCGCTGCAACTGGGAAACTTGCTGCTGCAAATGCTGAATCTCGGTTTGCAGCATCCCTGTGTCTATCGTGGGTCGATCGAGCTTTTCCTGCAATTGCTTCAGAGAACCTTGGATTTCATTCAAGTCTACTTCCTTCGATCGCTCCTGCAACTGAGCCGTAATAGTTTTAACTTCAGTTAAATTTTCGCCCATCAATAACAATCGGACGTTGACATTTTCCCAATCATGCTCTCTCAGGGCGCTATTTTCCAAAATGCGGAGTTTTTGCTGCAAATCCGACAGTTGCGCGTTGAACTCCTGAGAATCAGCAGGAAGCGCCTGCGCTTGGCGTTCGAGGGAGGCTACGGCAGCTTGTACCTCGGCGATGGCCCCCGATTCCAAGCCCTGCAGTTTCTGCTGCAAGTCCCAGACTGCAGTGTAGAGTTCCGCAGGTTCTCCAGGTTGTATCTGAAGTTGCTGCGATCGACCTTCTACGGAGGCCTGTACCTCCGCGATCGCAGAATTTGCCTTTTGTTGCATTTGTTGCTCGAAACGCTGGCGATTGGCGAGATTCAGCGATAGTGCTGCGGTTAAGGGGGCAGCAGCGTAGAGAATTTGGCCCGATAATCCTGCTGCAATCGTGCCAATCGCTGAACCGGCAACTGAGGCGTATTCTGCCAATTCTAGCCAGTCCGGCTGGTTTGGGGCACTTCTCAAAACTGGGAATGATGCATCTTCGATCTTCTGCATAGCCTTTTTGTCGTAGTCTGGTAGATTGCGATAGGGACATGATAAAAGCGATCGGGAAATAAATCAGGGCTATTTTTCAAAATTTAGGAATAGTGATGTGTTGATTGACCGAAAGCATCCAGGATACAAGCCCCCAGATTCATTCCGAAAGCAGACTCAGGACCTGTGAAATAAAAAACGTGTATCCGAGAAACTTGCCTAACGTATTTATCCGTGGGGTCAATCCTTCAATTCTTTAATCTAAAATCTAAAATCTAAAATCTAAAATCGATTGACCTCCTACCTTCTGCCGAAAGGCTTTTGCTTTCAAAACGGTCAGTGTCAGGTAAAATTCAAAATAAGTCGATCGCTCGACAGTTAACCGATAACCGTTAACCGCCGTCTGTCAGGAGTATACAGAAAATGGGTCTTAAGATTATTGAAAGCTACGATGCCAGTTTTGTCCTCGAACCTGATGCTAAAAATGCACTGTCGGGTTTATTAACCAGTGAAAGCTTTCTCCAACAAGTAGCGGTACAATTGCAGTGCTCGCGCATTGAGTTTGCCGAGTTATTTTTTCAGCCCGTCCCTTACAGCAGCGAGACGCCGAAGGGAATGCCTGCTGAATTTGAAAAGTATCACGAATCAAGCGATTTTGCGATCGTCAACGTCCCGCCTAATTTCATGTTCCAAGCCAAAATATTTAAACCCAGCCGTCTCTGTGCCGTTTATCGCGTTTTCAAGAGTTAGGTCAAACCTGGTTAATCTGTGGTTTAATCTAAAATCTCAAATCTAAAATCTCAAATCTAAAATCGGATGACAGAAGAAATTCACTCTCTCGCCAGCTTAGAATTCATTCCCTACATAGACTCCGAGGGGAAATTGCCCGAATTTGTCCAGGGAAAAATTGGCGCTTACGCGATTTTTGACAACGAAAAAGTCCTGCAATTTGTCGGTTATTCTCGCGATATTTACCTCAGCCTCAAACAGCATTTGGTACGCCAAACCCAATACTGCTACTGGCTGAAAGTCCAAACTATCGAGAAACCCAGCCGCACTATTTTAGAAAGCATCCTATCGAGTTGGATTGCCGAAAACGGTTCCCAACCCCAAGGCAATGGTGTCGATGCTGCCAAGTGGAACGATCCCATCGACACTAAAACTGTGATGACGGCTCAAGAAACGGCAAATTATGAAGGTATCTTCGCCGATGAAATTGCTAAGGATAAATTGTTGAAAGATGTAGCGCGGCGGGTGGAAAATGAAATCTTATCGCTTCTTAAAGCTCGCGGTGTAACTGAAGAAATCCGGTTTAATCCCAAGCTGAAAACTAGCGGATTGCTGGATTTAAAGTAAATATAATAGTCCTTACTACGACCGTCCGAGGGGGTTTTACGAGGACGGTTGTACCCACTACGAACCCGAGCTAATACCATTTCTCTTTTGTTTCGGGATGGATGAGAGCTAGTATTTGATTGAACTCAAACTCGTTAGCCAATGCGGCTAGAGCGCTAGCTAAAGCGTCATTTCGATCGCGAATTTGCTCAATTTGGATCAGAATTAACTCTAAATCGCACTCAATTGTGGCTTTCTCTAAAGCTGCCAGCCAATCTGCAGGTAAAGCTGCAAGAGTCTCTGGAGTCACAGCCTCGATTTGAGTTGACTCCGGCACACTCTCCGGTTCATCGTAAATGTAACGCACTCCGAGATGTTTGTGCAGGGTGGCAAAGATTTCTGTATCTCGAAAGGGTTTGTGGATAAAGCCATCGCAATCATCTGATACAGTAACGGTTCCCGCTTCCTCGACCTTAGCGGCACTCACGGCAATAATTGCGGTAGCTGAACCTTTAGCGGTGGCTTTAATGCGTTTCGTCGCTTCATATCCATCCATCACGGGCATCCACATATCCATAAAAATTAAGTGCGGCTCAAAACTCGACCACGCTTCCATAGCTTCTAGCCCGTTGCTGGCTTCTATGAGTTCAAAGTCAAAGACAGCCAGCAGTTTGATTAGCAGTTGGCGGTTGTCCGCGCTATCGTCCACAATCAAAATACGATAGCGCGGTTGATTGGTTTCCAGACCTATCACCCGACGCGGTGGCTGTACGGGTTGAATGACCATCGCATCAACGGCGCTGACGGGGATATCAAAGGCGAAGGTAGTGCCGAAGTGCACTTGGCTGCGCACAGTAATGAGGCCGCCCATCAGCTTGATAAACTCTTGGCTGATAGCCAGCCCCAAGCCTGTTCCCTGCTGAGCTGTTAGCCCTGTTTTGGTTTGCACAAAAGCTTGAAAAAGCTTATCTAACTCATCGGGAGCCATGCCGGAGCCAGTGTCTTCTATTTCAAAATGTAATTGGTAATTACTGATTGGTAATTGCTGATTTTCTGGGTCTGTAACCGACCTTACTCTTACCGTAATGCCTCCTTCTTTCGTAAACTTAAGGGCGTTAGAAAGCAGATTAATTAAAACTTGGCGCAACTTGAGTTGATCGGTTTGCACGTATTCGGGGACATCGCTAGAGCAATCAAATTTTAACTGCAATTTTTGCTCCCGTGCCTGGAGTTGAAACATCTCTTCCACCTCGTTCAGCAGGCTGCTTAATTTAAAGTTTGTTGGGTTGAGGGTAATGCTTCCGGCTTCTATTTTGGCTAAATCTAATATTTGATTGATCAGAGCGAGCAAGTGTTCTCCGCTGCGGTTGATGATGCGGACATTTTCCTGTTGTTCGCGATTGAGGTTGGTAGAGCGCTGCATCAATTGGGAGAATCCCAGAATTGCGTTTAAAGGGGTGCGGAGTTCGTGGCTCATATTTGCCAGGAAAGTGCTTTTGGCGAGGTTGGCAGCTTCTGCAGCCCAGGCGGCTTGTTGGAGCTGTACTGCTTGCTGCTGAGTGGCTTCGAGCAATTGAGCTTGTTGTAAGGCGACTCCCAGTTGAGTGCTAATTTGCCGCCCTATATTTATTTCTGCTTCGCGCCAAGTGCGGGGTGCAGAATTTTGATAGCTGGCGAGCAAACCCCAAAGTTGATTGCCGCAAAATATGGGGAAAATAATGTAGGCTCTAGCTTGAAATTGCTCTAACAGTTCCAGGTAACAAGGACTCAAGCCAGCGCTGTAGATGTCTTCAATTATCCGGTAAGGAACGCCTCTACCATACATACCGCCTTGATTTTTTTGTAGATGGGTATCCCGCACTGGCTCAGGCTCGGCTTGCATAGTTTTAACGGTACAGCGAGAGTCTTCGACCAGATTGTTTTGCCAATTAAAATCCTTGGGTTTTTGCATCAGAGAGATCCAGCCCGGACCCATTGACTCGGCCACAAATTCCCCGCTCCAATCAAGGTTAAAACGATAGATACCGACACGATCGCATTTTATGGTTTGTCGCAGTTCAGAGGTTGTGGTTTGGAATATTGTGTCAATATCTAAGGATTGACGGATGCGATCGATCGATCGGGCGATGGCTTGTTCTGCCTGCGCGCTTTCTCGTAAAGCTGACTCGGCTTGTTTGCGATCGCTAATATCCAAGACAGTGCCGAACCAACGCATCAACTGCCCTTTTTCATCGTAAATCGGTTTCCCTGTGACTTCTATGTAACAGAGCGAGCCATCTCTTCGGATTAGCCGCAGATTAATTTCAAAGCTTTGTCCCGACGTAGCTCGATCGCGAACCATTGTGAGATAGCGCGATCGGTCTTCTGGATGAAAACGCTCGATTAATTCTTCGGTTGGCAGAGGTTTTTGAGTCGGATCGAGTTCGTAAATGCGATAGAGTTCTGGACTCCAAGTGGTGGTGTTTGTGGCGATATCGTGTTCCCAACTGCCAATGCGGGCAATTTTTTGGGATTCGAGCAGTCGGGATTCTGCCAACTGGCGATCGCTAATGTCGCGCGCTACCCAAACTGCGGAGTTCTCGGACAGCGGCGAAATTTCAGCAGTAAACCAAACTTCTCGGTTATTAATCCACAGACTGTAATCAAAACTAATAGTTTGTTTGGTTTCCAATGCCTGTAGAACCTGAGCGAAATAGATCTCCTCGCTTTCCTTATGAATAAATTGTTCGATGATGGAGTCGCTCTGATTCGTCTGATAGTTGTATTGAAAAATCCCCTTTGTGGGTATAATTTGGATAGTTTTTTCTGCGCAGTCGAAAATCAATACAATATCTGTGAGCGACTCAAATATTTTCACAATTTGCTCGGTAGAAGTGGAAAGTTTTTGTTCGAGCAATTGGCGACCGGCAATTTCATATTGTAAGAGTTCGTTAGCACGAGCTAAGGCGCAGGTACGTTCGGCAAGTTCGGCTTCTAAAGTGCGATTGAAGTCTGTTAAGCTTTTTTCAGATTGTTGGCGCTGTGCGATGTTAGAAAAAGCATTGATGGCATAAATAATGTTTCCGCCTGCGTCGAAAATTGGTGTAGCGCGCACCTCAAGAGGAATTATTTCGCCATCTCGATGAAGTTCTAAATCTTCACAGAACACAGTTTCGCCCCGCAGGGCTCGGAAGGCGGGCAGTTCTTCAGTTGGATACGGCTGGTTTTGGCGGTAGATTTGAAAAACTTCTACTGCTTCTTCTAAAGTCACGTCGGGGATATTTTCTACACCGCTCAAACCCTTGGCAATTTGGTTTAAGTAGACGAGCTTACCCGAGGCATCGTGGATAGATATTCCCGCTGGTATGGCTTCTAAAAATTGCTTGAGCTGGCTCTCGCTGCGCGTTAAGGATTCATTTAAAAATTTTTGGTCTGCAAAAGCCTGTTGCAGTTCGGCTGCCATTTGATTGAAGGAATTGGCGAGTTCTCCGACTTCATCCCAGCGTTTAATTTCTAAAGGTCGATCCCATTCTCCTTTGGCAACATTTTTGGCGGCGGTATTCAAGCGGACAATTGGCTTTGTCACCCAACGGGAAGTCAACAATCCGATCGCGATCGCCAGCGACAGCGTACCGGCACACAACCACAATGTGTTGCGCGTATTTGCTTGAATGCGAGCCATGAAATCAGACTCTGGCACCACCACCACAATCAACCAATCCAAGCCACGGACATCTCGATAAGGAGTGACGCGGACAAACTGCCGTAGCACGGGCGAGGGCGGGACGCCATCGCGCTTGAAAGCCAGTGTAAATTGCTGGGTTGTTTGCAGCGTGCGGAAGTTGCCAAATCGGTAGACGAGTTGTCGAGCAATATCTCGCGTTCGCGCATCCTTGCTGTTGGTGGCTAGCAATAGTGTCGGTTGCTTTTTTGCTGGAGTCACCTTGGGTGTTTCTAGTGTGGATGTAGCCACCAGATTGCCCGATCGATCCATAATAAAAGTGTGTCCCGACTCAGAGAAGCGCAGCCGAGCCAGAAAGGTATTGATTGCCGAGAACCCATCATTATCGGTGAGGCGATCGCTAATCCGTTCTCCTACTTGTTCGATTAGCTGATGCGCTACATCCTCGACTGCTTCCTGACCGCTTTTGAAAGAAAGAAAGCTCACTAGCGCGACAGCGCTGACTGTTTGCAAAACAAAGGGAACAATCAGGACCGCTCGCAGGGGAAGCTTGCTGAAAAGTTTAGCCACTGGGCGGTTGATGGGATAAATCGGCATGGGTATGAGGGAATTGCGCTGGTAATCGAATTTTAACTGCTGTAGTTTGCCTTTCCGGACAATTGGCGCACCCTACAGGCTCTGAAATTTTCCTCAGGGTTGAATATAGCCAACTACTAGGGAAGATTGGGCGCGACTGTCAAAATATGCTTCTGTCAGTTCTGTTTCTAGCTGTTTGGCATTTAATAGATTCCTACCGACCAAAACAGTCAATCGATTTTAGATTTTAGATTTGAGATTTTAGATTGACCCCACGGATAAATGCGGGGGCTTGAGGATTTTTGATTTTCGATTTGGGATTGATTCCACGGATAAATCACGTGGCGGGTACCACCTTTGAAATTCTTGGTCATATTTTTTATATAGTTTTTCGGTTTCTCGGCAATTATATCGTTAATTAAAAGCTGTATAAAGGGCTTGTTAATTAGCAGAGAAACACCCATTAGTCAACAATTACCGATGGATCGTGCAACCGGAATTGATAGAATTCATCTGCGTTAATCTGTGTTTATCTGCCTGTATCTGCGGTCAAAAAAAGATAATTTAGTAACTGCCGATGACAATGGATTGACGCAGATTCACGCAGATTAAGAGAAGAGAAATATGAATAATTCCGATGTTAACAGAGTTGATATAACAAACTACAAAGCATTTGAGTAACTGCGCTGGTGTAGGAATAATGTTTGCTCCTTCACTCTCCCATTTTTTGTTGTTTAGTATACAGCAGTCAATCGATTTTAGATTTTAGGATTTTAGATTTTAGATAGAAGAATTGACCCCTGATAAATCCGGGAGCCCGGAACCAAGTTACTTTTGGTCAGAGTTGGCAGTATCTCGCGGCTCGCCCTAATGCAAATTTGTTAACTTGGCTAAAACGGTGGCGAAGAGAGCGGGATCGATCGGCTTTGTTAAGTGTTCGTCGTAACCGGCGGCGATCGCCCGATCGCGGTCTTCTTCACTAGCATAAGCTGTCAGCGCCACGGCCGGCAAGCGCTTGATTTTGTGGGATGCCGACGATCGCACTTTGCCGATCAGCCAGTAGCCGTCCTCAACGGGCATACCGATATCGCTGACTAAAATATGCGGCGGCGACTGCTGTAAAATGTCGATCGCCTCTGCAGCCGAAGCAGCAGCAGTTGAACTCGCTCCGAAGTATTCTAGCGCAACCATCAAAAACTCGCGGTTGTCGGGTTCGTCGTCAACTACCAACACCTTTAAACCTGCCAAAATACCCGGATGCATTCGATCGGATTTCTTTTCCCACGTCAACGGAGGCTGCCGGCTCCGACGCTGCTTGAGAGGCAGTTTCACCGTAAATGTCGCCCCCTTGTCTTTACCAGGACTTTCTGCTGTCACAGTGCCGCCGTGGAGTTCCACCAAGTGCCGGACGATCGCCAATCCCAGGCCCAAACCGCTGTCAGCCCTAGTAATCGAGCCGTCTGCTTGTCGGAAGCGATCGAACACGTAGGGCAAAAACTCTTTGGAAATGCCCTTTCCGGTATCGCTGACAGTAATTTGCACGTAATTAGGTGATGAGGAATCGGTAACACCTACCGCAGATAAGCGCACTTCCACAGTTCCGCCCGGAGGCGTAAACTTGACAGCGTTAGTGAGCAAGTTCCACACTACCTGCTGCAACCTCTTGGCGTCGCCCCACATCAAGCCGACTGCGGGGTCCAATTCTGAGGAAACGGTGACAGACTTGGCTTCGGCCGCCAAACGAACTGAATTCTGAGCCTCCTCGATCGTCCTTTCCATGTAGAACCAGCCCTGTTTGAGATCCAGCTTGTTTTGAATAATCCGGGAAACGTCGAGCAAATCTTCCACTAGCTGCATCTGCACCCTCGACTGACGCTCGATCGCTTCCAAACCGCAAGCTAAATCCTCTTGAGTGTACGGGCGAGTGCGCAGCCTCTGCGCCCAGCCCAGGATCACATTTATAGGCGTGCGCAGTTCGTGGGAAAGAGTGGCTAGAAACTCGTCTTTGAGGCGGTTGATGGCTTCTGCTTGGGCCCGCGCGGCCTGTTCGCGATCGAGCAACTGAGCGCGCCCGGCCTCGACTTGCTTGCGATCGCTGATGTCGGCGACGATCGACATACAGTTGATGTTGCCTTTGCTGTCGCGGACTGGAGTTGCCCACAAACTGATATCGATCGAAGTGCCGTCTTTCCTTTGGCGCTGGGTTTCCATCCCGGCGATCGGGTTTCCTTCGCGAATTCGTTTCAAATTAGCCGCGAATTCCTCCCGCTTGGAAGCGGGAACAGTGGGCACCAACTGATCTAGCGTCTCTGATTGGGGCCAGCCAAAAATCTTCTCGGCGGCTGGGTTCCACATTTTCACAGTGCCCTCGTCGGCGTCCAAAACGGTAATTGCTAGGGGACAAGCCTGAATCAAGGCTTCTAAAGTTTGATTGATGTGCGATCGCGCTGCTTCTGCTTCTTTGCGATCGGTGATATCAACGTTCACCCCGATCGTCCGCAAAGGCAAACCCCCATCGTCGGGAAACATCTTAGCCCTGCAAGCAATCCAGCCCACACTTTTGTCCGGGCGGCAGATGCGGAACTCAATGTTTAATTCCTCCCCGGAGGTCCTGGCAGCCTTTACCTGCTGTTGAATAGCAGCGCGATCGTCTGGATGCACCATTTTGGCCCAAGTTTCATAGCTGTCGATACCGCCGGGCGGCAGCCCGTACAAAGCCTCAAACTCGGGCGTACACGCGAGCTCGTTGCTTTGGATGTTCCATTCAAAAGTTCCGATTTTGCCTGCTTGCTGAGCGATTTGCAGCCGTTCTTGATTCTTTTTGAGTTCTGCTTCCACCCGCGAGATCTCGGTCAAGTCGATGAAGAATGCGACGATCGTCTCCGATCCGCGATCGTCCTGGTCCAGAGTAGTCGCGCCCATCAGAATTGGCACGCGGCTGCCATCTTTGCGGATGTACTCTTTCTTGAAAGGAGTTGCCACTCCCTTAGCCCGCAGTTCCCCGGCCGCCTTGGCCCCGAGGTACAAGTATTCGGGGGGGGTCATCCTGTCCCACGGTATCTTACCAGAGAGCATATCTGAGCGGGTGTAGCCGACCATATTGAGCAGGGATTCGTTAGCGTAGGTGATGCGGCCGCTAATATCGCCGATGGCGACTCCGAAAATATTGGACTCGATCAGCCGCCGGAATATGGCTTCGCTTTGCTGAATTATCCGTTTTGCTTGGTTGCGATCGGTGATTTCGGCAACCACGGTGCTGACTCCCAGCAGTGTTCCTGAGTCATCGATCACGGGGTAAAAGCTGACTTGCCAATCCCGCAAAACTCCCGGCTGTTCCGGGGTTTCGGCTTTAATTTCCAAGTCAATCACGGGGGTTTGCGTCGCCAGCACTTGGCGGTAAATCGGCTCTACTATATCGGCGATTTCCGGACTCGCTTCTGTGATGGTGCGCCCGAGGTGTTCTGCGATCGAGCGGCCGTCGATCTGAGCGAGGCATTCGTTGATGCGGAGGTAGCGCAAATTCGTATCCACAAAGCACAGCCCGACTGGTGTGGTGTTGTAAACTAAATCGAATTCTGCTAGTTGGCGGCGAAGGCGTATTTCGTTTTCTCGAAGTTGGTTTTGGGCTTGTTTGCGATCGGTGATATCTAGTACGAAGAATGCTCCTTTGTCTGTGCATCCTTGGAAGCTTCCGCCGCCGACTAAAACTGGGAAGCGCGTGCCGTCAGAGCGGATGAATTCTTTTTCATAAGGCGCGCAACTTCCTGCGGCTTCGACTTGCACTACGGCGATGCGATCGAGTTCTGCGTATTCGGGTGCCGTGAGCTCGGACCAGCGAATCTGTCCTGAAATTAAGTCTTCCCTCGTATATCCAATCATTTCCAGCAAAGCGTCGTTAGCGTCAGTAACTTCGCCGTTGGCATCCCAGAAACCGATCCCGATCATGTTAGATTCTACCACGCTGCGGAAGCGCATTTCGCTTTCCCGCAAAGCTAATTCTGTTTGTTTTGCTGCGGTAATATCTGTGATAATTAGGCCAACTCCGATTCTTTCTCCCCTATCATTTTTGACTGGGTAGTAGTTGGCGAGCCAGTAGCCAAAAGTTCCGGGTTTTCCCGGAGGTTCGCCGCTAATTTCTACGTTTAAAACAGGCTGACCGGTTTCTAAAACTTGCTGAATTATTGGGGCAAATTTGGCGGCGGATTCTGGCAACAATTCCCGGAAGTCTTGACCGATATGCTCTTTGGCGGACAAACCGTGGAGTTCTGCTAACACTTGATTGATATGGATGAAGCGCATATCGCTATCGAGAAAGCAAATTGCTAGGGGAGATGCTTCTAACAACGCGTCAATTAAGGCGAAGGATTGCGCTGTTTGAGATAGTGCTTGCTGCGCTTCTTTGTAAAGTCTGGCGTTGTCTAGGGCGATCGCCACGCGGTATGCTAAATCTTCTAGCATTGCCATATCTTCTGCACTGTAGCGGCGGCCCAACTTCGAGGTAAAGCAAGTGATGGAACCCATTACCCGCCCGCGAGCCTTCAGGGGTACACAAGCGTGAGATCCGATATTGAGCGATCGAAATTTTTCCTTTTCTGCTGCATTTTCGGCTCCTGCAGCTAAAATTTCCTCATCCACTTCGGCAATTAGTTCGGATGTTCCGGTGCGGATTACCAGCGGATAGCCGTTAACAGCATTGTCGGCGATCGGGCTTCGGATTTTTAAGCTATTAATAGTATCAACCGTGGAGGGTTCTGCGTGAGCCACAGCGACTCGACGCACTTTTGACCCGGTTTCGGTCAAATGAATGCAGCACCCGTCGGCGATCGAATTTACTGCTAATTCTGCTACCTTTTGCAGCACCGTTTCCCCGTCAAACGCAGCAGCCAGCATTTTGCTGACTTCTGCTAAAAATGCCGAGCGCTGCTGTTCTATCTCCGCTTTTTCCCTCGCTGCTTGCTCGATTGTTAACTGCAATCTTTGAGTTTCTGCAAGTTTTAGTTCTGTGATATCGCGGCCGACAATTAAAGCCGATTCTGGTACGCCGTCTTTGTCAAATTCTGGAACTACCCGGGATTGATAAGTTCTGATGCCGTTGGTTGAGGATGCCTGAAATTCGATAATTTTTTCTCGGCCTGTTTCTAACACTTTGTGCAGGGTTTCCTCCCACATCTGGCACAGTTCGGGCGGCATTCCTATTGCTTGACTGGTTTTACCTAGGAAGAATGAAACTGGTTTTCCTTGGCTTCTTTCAACTGCTTGATTGACATAAATATAACGCAGTTCTTTGTCAGCGCGGATAATGATATCTGGCGTATTTTCTAGCAGCGTTCTCAGTTGCTGTTCGCTGCTTTTCAAAGCTGCTTGCGCTTGTTGTCTTTCGGTAACATCTCTCACCGTTCCCACGTATCCGATGAGTTCGCCGGAGTCCGAGAACATCCGCGAGGCACAAACGTTAATCCAGCGCACAATTCCCTCTGGTGTTTGCACGCGATACTCGATCGCATATTCCCCGCCTTCCCGAGTATAATCCAACCATCGGGCCAATACGCGATCTCCGTCTTCCGGATGAATGCAATTCTCCCAACCGTCTCCTAAAAGTTCTGCCAAACTCAAGCCGCAAATAGCCTGACAGCGAGGGTTTGCATAGGTGTAGCGCCCCTCAAAATCAGCCAGAAAAATGCCGACCGGCGAACAGGAACTCAAACAGCGAAACCGTTCTTCTTGAGCTTGCAGCGCTTCTTTAGCTACTGTCAGTTCTGCTGTGCGTTGCTTGACGCGGCTTTCTAGGTTAGTGTAGGATAAAGCCAGGGCTGTTTCTGCTTCTTTGCGGTCAGTAATATCTATGCCAGTTGCTATCACATATTCTACGCAACCCTGGCTATCTGTCGTCACAGTATTCGACCAAGAAATTAAGCGCTTCGAGCCGTTTTTACAGCGCCAATAATTTTGATATTCGCTGTGAAATTTTTCGACGCTGAGTTTAGTAAAAACAGTTTTAACTGGCTCTATTTCTTCGGGAATTAAGAACAAATCCCAAACATATTTATTAAGAACTTCTGCTGTCGAGTAGCCTGTAGTTTTTTCGCAAGCTTGGTTGAAGCGGACAATTCGTCCTTGGCGGTCGAGAACTACAATCAAGCAAGCCGTCGTGTCAATTACTTTTGAAATAATCTTACTTTCTATTTCTACTTTTTGTTTTGCGGACTTTAAGCCAGCATACCAAGCGCTAACCATTGCAGCGGCCAAAAGTAAGATTGCAGGAGCTGCCTGGAATGAAAAGAGTAACAGAGTTGTCAGCATTAAAGCCGTGCCGGCACTAAATGTAGCAATGCTGTAAGAATTAATAGGTAAGGGCAAGACCTGAAACCGACTCATTTTTGTTGACCTGTAGCGATGGCGCGATCGCACTATTGCTTATGTCGATTAAACAACTAAGTTAAAACTAAGTTAAAACTAATTATCTATTTTTTCTATACAGAACCACATTTGTCGGTGCTGTGCCATCTTCCCCGAGACAGATTTGCAACGGGATTAGTGCTGGATAAACTGCTATTGTAAATGAAGGGACAAATTCGATCAGCTAATGTATGGGAGCAATAAGCGAATGAATCACAAGCTGGCAAAAATTATCGGATTATTTTTCACAGCCGCCACCGTCTTTGGGTTCATCGGTTACGCGCTTCAAAATCCCAACTCGGCGAGCAACTCAGGGATATCGATCGGCTTCCCCAATCTTACCGTGGCGGGTGTCGGGGCGATCGACAACAAACGATCCCAAATTTATCTCAACGGAACTTGGCAATTTGTCCCCGCAGTTGGCAACCCCCAAAACCCCCCCGTCTCCCCAAGTTGGGGTTCCATCTGGGTGCCCGGAGACTGGCAAGAAGACACAAACGAATCCGTACCCGGAATCATCACTCGCGGCAGCGGCAAAGATTGGGAAAACTTCAACAGTAAACAACTATCAAAAGCTTGGTATCAGAGAAATATAGACATTCCCCGCGACTGGACAAACCGCCGCATCTTTATAGACTTAGCGAGAGTCAGCACCGATGCAGTCATCTTTGTCAACGGCATTAACTGCGGTCAAATCGCATCGCCCTACGGCACTATTGAAATTACCAAAGTAGCAAAACCAGGTCCAAACACCCTATCTATTTTAGTCGTGGCAGTATCCGACGAAAACGAAAAAGCCGTCATGATGGGTCCCACACAAATCTACACAGAAAAATCCAACTTGCCATCGCGGGGAATCATCGGCGAAGTGCGGGTTTTCAGCGTTCCCCCAGGCCCGCTAATTAGCGACCTATTCGTCCAAACTTCCACCCGAAAAAAGCAAATTAAATTAGATGTAGAACTCAAAGACGTTGCCCAAAACGGTCAAGTTGAACTAATCGCGCAAATGCTCGACGAAAAAGGCAAAGTAGAACAAAAATTCACCGGAACTGCCCAGGTTCAAGCTAAACCAATTCAAACCGTACAAGTCCAATGGAATTGGCCAAATCCCCGTCTTTGGGATGTCGGCAAACCAAACCTTTACACTCTGCAATTACAAGTAAAAGGTAGCGGCGTTAACACGCAATACGACCAACCTTTTGGCTTCCGCGAATTTTGGATAGAAGGGCGCAAATTTTTTTTAAACGGAACCGAATTTCGGCTGCGACCCAACTTGCACTCCGATTCTTGGGAAGGTGGGACAGTAGAAGTTTCTGACAGGCTAATTGACAGCTATGTAAAAGCCGGTTTTAACATAACAGAAATGTGGCCTTGGGATCACAACGAACGGGGTAAGTGGAACTTCCGAGAGTTATTTTCCGAAAGAGCAGACCTCAAAGGTTTTCCCATTATGGCTCCCGCCTTAGACATTAGTTCTATCGCTTGGAACGGCAAGTGGAAAAACCGCCAGTGGAACGACCGCTGGAAAGCCCAAATGGTGAGAGAAATGCGCCGCTACCGCAACCATCCATCAGTATTAATGTGGGCGACAAGTCCTAATTTTTTCGGCTACGCTGACGACCAAAATCCCCGTCGCATCGGTAAAAGAAAAGTAGAAGGAACTCTCGGTCCCTCGGACAACGACCGTTTGCGGGTCAACACTCCCCTAGGAAATGACGCTTTAGCTGCGATTAAATCTGCCGACCCAACCAGACCTGTGATGGTACACGAAGGTGCCCACTTCGGCGATGTTTATGCGCTGAATTCTTATTTAAATGTCATTCCCTTGCAAGAACGAGAAGAGTGGATTTCTGAGTGGAGCAAAACCGGGGACATGCCCTACATGGTAGTCGAATTTGGAACTCCTCTGTACGCAACGATGATGCGGAACCGCCAAGGTTATAATCAGGTGATTCTCAGCGAACCTTTGATGACTGAGTTTGCGGCAATTTATTTGGGCAAGCAGGCTTACGAGTTGGAAACGGCAGCTTATAAATCTAAAATTCGCGAGCACTTTGTCAAGGGTCAGGAGTATCAAAACTGGCACGGTACAAAAGAGTTAGATTTTGCACCACCTTTTCAAAAGTTGCAGCAGTTATTCAGTACAAATACTTGGCGGAGTTGGCGGACTTTTGGAATGTCTGGGGGGATGATTCCTTGGAGTCAGGGATACGGTTGGGAAGTTTCTGAGGCTGGCAGAGAAAAGGTGGATATTGGGGCATTTCAACCGGGTCGCCGCGGAGTTTATTTGAAGCAAGTCTCGAATCAGAATTTTAATTATTTGCAGCCAGAAGCTTACACTGTTCATCCTGGGGGCGAGGCAATTATGAAGAATAATAGCTCGACTTTGGCTTGGATTGCTAATGCTAGCCCGGTTTTTACTGCGAAAGATCACAATTTGTTTGTGGGCGGAAAACTAGCAAAGCAAGTAGTGTTAATTAACGATACGCGGGTGCCACAAGAATTTTCGTTTATTTGGCGGGTTTTGGTGAGGGGGGAAGAAGTAAAAAAAGGCGAGAAAAAAGGGACAATTGCTCCGGCAGGAACGCTGTTTTTCCCAATAGACGTAAAATTGCCAAATACCATTTCTAGCAAGGCTGACGGCGAAATTCGCTTGAATGCGCGAGTGGGCGATAGCCCGCATTCTGATACATTTGCTTTCCGGGCTTTTGCCAATCAAGACAAAATCAAGGATACGGTGACAATCTTCGATCCAGTCGGCAAAACATCGGCAATGTTAAAACAGTTAGGTTATCCGCTTGTACCGTGGAATGGTTCGCAAGTTTCATCGCTATTAATTATCGGTAGGGAAGCGTTTTCTAGCGGGGAAAATTTGCCGGGAAGTTTAGAAAGTTTTGTGCGAAACGGCGGCAAAGCAATTGTGTTTCCTCAGACCAGGGAATGGCTGGAAAATACAGGTTTCCGCGTTGCTACTCACGTCAGCCGCCGCGCTTATCCAGTTGACAGCGAGCATCCGGCAATTAGCGGTTTAGACAGTGAAGATTTGCGGGATTGGGCGGGGGAAAGCACCCTGGTTGAAGCTTATCCAGATACGATCAAAACTGGCCCTAAATTGAGTCCGGTAAAGATGCCTTGGTACGGCTGGCATTGGGGAAATCGCGGCAGTGTCAGTAGCGCTTCAATTGAGAAGCCGCACCGCAGCGGTTGGCGCCCCATTTTGGAATCTGAGTTTGATTTAGCTTATTCGCCGCTGATGGAATTGGATTACGGAAAAGGGCGGCTGATTTTAAACGAGTTGGATTTGGAAGACCATTATTCTGTAGATGCTGGGGCGGCGCAATTACTGCAACAAATTGTGAGTTACGGGATGAATTCTCTGGTGCTTGGAAAGCCTAATAAAGTGGTTTTAATTGGAGGAGATAGAGATGCGCAGAAGTTGGACAGCTTGGGGGTAATTTATCAGCGCGCTAGTTCGCTTTCTAATGATGTTGGTTTAGCAATTGTGGGGACACAAGCGAATCTGAAAGATGCAGATTTGCGCGGTTATTTGAATGCTGGCGGGAAGGCGTTTTTCTTGCCGCGTCAAGTGCCTGTTGCGGGTTTGGGTGTGGGTTTGCAGCAAGCGAAGGATTTCGGGGGTTCGCTGGCGGTTCCGAGTTGGGATGAGGTGAAGGGGGTTAGTGCTTCAGATTTGCGATCGCGCTCTTTTTATGATACTTGGTTGATTAAGTCTGGGGAAGAAATCGGTGCTGACGGTTTGTTAAGTCGGCTACAAGTTGGCAAGGGCGTGGCGATTTTCTCTCAGATTGACCCGGACAGTTTAAATGCTGATACTAAGACTTATTTCCGTTTTACTCGCTGGCGGCAAACCAGGGCAAATGCTCAGATTTTAGCTAATTTAGGGGCTAGTTTTAAGGCGGATGGTTCTGTGTTTAACGGTTCGAGTCGCGAGTTTTATCACTGGGATTACAAGACAGATTTTGAGAATGGGGACGATCCTTATCGGTATTATAGATGGTAGGATTTTTTAACCGCAGATGAACGCGGATTAACGCGGATGTTATGGAGGATATTACAGGTCAAAGTAACGGCGGAAGCGGGGGTCTAGTTTGTCTGTTTTCTTTTGGTTGCAGGTGCTGCAGAGGGTGTGCAAGTTGCTGATGTCGTTGCTGCCGCCGCGCGCTAAGGGGATGATATGATCGATCGTCAGTTGGGTTTCTAGTTTGGTTTGGCCGCAGCTTTGGCACTGGTATTTATTGCGAGTAAATACATATTTTCTGACTTCGGGGGGAATCGGGATTCTTGGGGTTTTAGTCATGAATTGTTCGGTGGATTTTCTTGAGTAAAAAGTTGGCGGCGCAAATCGTCAAGTGGTGATTCTACCGGGCTAATTTCTAATAGATTGTTGTCTGGTTTTTCTTCAACTTCTGGTTCATCGGGGCAAAACTCTACAGTTATTTTAACTCGAATTTTTCCTTTTTGCCATGCTGGAGAACCAAACCTAAGAACTTTACCTGCTATGCCTTTACCAAATAGCACAGATTTTATCGGCTCATATATATTGAGCGAGTTTTTTATATAAGTTTGAAATTGACCGCTACTAATGATTGGATACTTAAAATAGGAGTTGACTCCTAAATCTTTATTTAGAGTTTCCCATTCGTTTACCAGCCACAAAACTTCTTCAAAATCTAATTTAATAAATCTTTCTTCAGTGTCGTCCTTGCTCATAATTAAACCTGATTTATTTGCTTATTTTGTAGTTGATTTACTAATCGCATTAAATATTATAGGTTATTATACTGCATCCCGGTTAACAACACCTGATAAGACTCGGCGGTTAAAACGGCTTCGGGGGCAAAAATCGAACGTGATTGTGCCAGCCGTATCAAATCCGGTAGCATCCTCCTGGTAAAATCCAGTCAACAGTCAACAATCACCGCTCCTGCAACTGGAATTAATATAATTAATCTGCGTTAATCTGTGTTTATCTGCCTGTATCTGCGGTCAAAAAAAGAGAATTTATTAGCCGCAGATGACAAGGGATAGACGCTGATTGACGCAGATGATGAAAAGTGAATTTTATTTGCCCTAATTATCATTGGAATTCAAGCAATATCTTTCCCCTCAGAACCAGCAAAAACTGTATCATATTCTCGAATGACAGGCAACAAATGCTCGTGCAGCTTCATCGCCTGCAAACAACTATTAATCCCCGAAACTGCCCGATCGTACTCTTGAATCTTCTGCTCATTCTCAGCTTGCCGCCGCAGATTCCCAGCAATCTTTTCCTCAGCTTCCTGTGCTAAATTTTGCTCTAAATAATCGCGGGCTTGACTGTATTTCTGCAAAATATCATCAGCTTGCTTTTGGGCCAGCGGCAACAAATGCTCTTTCAGGGTTTGGTTGACTGTTTGGCGGAAAGTTTGCCGAATAGTTTTAGATACTTTCGGCTCGAAATCCAGCCGCAATAATTGTCGAATTGCCGGTTGGGCGTCTACCATATTTTCGCAGTCGAAACCTTGAGAAGTTTGCTGCAATGTTTCGCGGAATTGATAAATCGAAAATGTGCCTTCGTCGTAAAAACGGGGACTTTCTCGCACGTAGCGATCGCACTCCACCCCAGCCGCATTTACCAAAGCATCAGAAACCCGCTTTGATAACTCTTCTAACTGCTGTTCAATGCCCCCATCACTCCCCAATAACCGATAAAGCAATCGATAGTATTCCGACTTGCGAACGCTTTCTTTCAAATACTGGAAATAATTATCAACCAGTGACTTTGTAGCTTCTACTAAAATATCTTCCAACTGATTCGCTAAATAATAAAGCGCTTCAACTAAAACAGCAATTAAAGGTGCTGTAGCATTGCGGGGATGATTCCGCAAAGTGCGCCCGTAAGCCGCCTCAACAGAAAATCCGTCTAACAATTCATCCAAGCGGCGGATCATCCGAGATTGCAGTTGCCGAAAGTCTGTATCGAAAATATCGCATTTATTCATAATCATTTCATTGACTTCTTCGGCGATATGTTCCCGAAAATCCTGTCCGACTTGCTGCAATTCTTGATTTAGCCGCAAAAGTTCCTGTGCTTTCATTGCTTCAATTTCGCGGGGCTGGCTGTCCAAATTCCGCTGAATTGTTTGGTAATGTTTCCGCAGTTGAATGCACAAATCTTCTAAGTCGTCAGCGAGATTTTTGAAGAGTTGCGGGCGTTTTTCTTCGCTGAGGTAACGGGTGATGGCTGTGCGAAAATCTTCGATACCGCTATCTTGAATTAGTTGAGCAATTAATGGTTGTCCTTGTTCTGCAAGAATCCGCACGTAGTTTTCATTGGGTGTTTCGTAGCTGTTCACTGAAATCCGAAATTTGCTGGGAGACAGTTTTCCGGAATTCGCACAGTATCGGTTAAATTCACTGATAAATTGCGGAGTTTCTTCACTATTACCGAGCAACTCTGAGTCTAATTTATTATCTACAGAAACTCGTCCTTGGCTGCTGGCAAATATTGTATTTAAACCAAAGCGATCGCGCCCTGTGGTACTTTTAATCAAACTACCGTAAAATCCCAACAATCCGCTAGTTTTATAAACTCTCGCTGTATCGCGAAAGTCAGAATTAATCAGATTTTCTAACCGCTGGATCAGTTGCGTGTTGTACCAAGTTTCGTCAATGCGGTTAAAAATGTAAAACACCCGATCGCGAATTCCCGGATTTCCCCGTGTTTTTTCCATCAACTCGGTTTCTTCCGTCGTCATTTCCCCAGACGAAGCTGCTTTCAAAACGCAGACTACTGCCGAAGTATCGGGGCTTTCAATCTTATCGTAAGTCAATTCTGCATCCCGTTGCACTGGTGCATCAATTCCCGGCGTGTCGATAATAATATTGCCATCTTGCAGCAGCGGATGATAACAGTAATATTCTACTCTCTTGAGTACAGCACTGTTACTACCGCGACGGGCATAACTAGCAGCTTCTTTAAGATTGGAAAAATTAAACTGTTCCATCGAGTAGGTAGCGTTTTCGAGAGTTTGGAGGCGATCGCGATTCGCATCAAAACCTTCTAACAGCAGCGTCAAAGCCTTAGCTTGTTTGGCTAGTTCCGATTTGTTTTCGCCGCCTTCGGTTTCAATAATTATGTTACATCCCTGAGACAACAGCGACACTACATCTGTTTGATTAATATTAAGTTCAGTAGGTAAACCTAACTTCTCGCAAAGCACAGAAGCTTGCTGGCTAATCTCAACTTCGCTCAAAAAAGTGAGAACAACTCGCTCTTTATCCGGCTCAGCAAAGGCGATATAACATTCCGTACCTGTCGCGTGTCCTTCCGCACTGTAGAGCAATTCTCGCTCTAGCAAAGCATTGATAAGCATCGATTTTCCCGCACTGAAAGCACCTGCAAACACAATCTCAAACTCAGGAGAAATTGCCTTTTTTAGAGAAGCTTGTACTGCTGTAATATCTTGTTGTCGCAAAGACGATTCCTGACGCAGCAGTTGCAGTAAAGAGTCAACTTGCTCTTGCAAATTTGTGCATTGAGGGGGCATTTGAGTCATTGCGGCAGAATGCTCCTAATTGTGGGAAAATTACTTTAGTATTAATTCTCGGCTAGTTCAGGAATAATCACAAGAGTAATTTTACTTATGTTATTCAGGATTGCTGAAAGTGCGATCGGCTATTCTGGCGACAAATCATATCGTTTACGGTTGTTTCGGAATGATTAAACCGCAGAGGGCGCAGAGGACGCAGAGGCTCCAGAAGAGAGAGATGGATGATTCCGATACCAAGGGATTTGTTATTATCTATTTACCGCCAACGGGCTAATCTGATATGTCAGTACAATTTAGCCAAGTATCTCCTAATTTTTCGTACACAATTAGTAAGTTGTTCTGCATTTAAATTGCATATTTCGATCCCATATCAAAACTCGTCAAATTCTCGGACCCTCTCTCCCTTTCCCCGAATCCCCCTCTAATACCATAAACAATCTAGGTGCATAACAGCTTAGTAAGGCGCGCGTTATTGCGCCCCTACTAAATTAAACTGGCGCCTTGCGTACTCTACATTAAGTTGATAAATTCTGACGCGGTTTAAAAGTCTCAATCTGCCGCAACTTTTCGTATAATTCCCGTTCCTCCTCACTAATTTCTTTGGGAATTAACACCTGAATTTCTACTAGCTGATCGCCCCGATCGCCATTTCCGGTCGGATAGCCCTTGTTAGCCAGACGCAACCGCTTTCCAGAGGTTACTCCCGGCGGCAATTTCATCTTTACCAGGCCGTCCAGCGTCGGCACTTCAATATCTCCCCCCAACACCGCTTCGCTGGGAGTCAGCGGCAATTCGCAGCAAATCTCCGACATTTCTAATCGAAAAAATGGATGGGGAGAAACCGTGATTTTTAAATATAAATCCCCGCCGCCCATACCTTGATTTCGCAAGCGAATCCGCTGACCTGATACCATAGCAGGAGGCAGATTCACCTCGATCGTTCGCCCATCTTCCAGACGAATTCGCTCGGTACCGCCCGAATAAGCCCTTTCCAAAGGCAGAGTCAGCCTGGCCTCAATGTCTCTTCTGGTTTCGCGATCGACTATATCCCGTCGAATTTCGCGATCGACTATATCCCGTCGAATTTCGCGATCGACTGTTTCCCGTCGAATTTCGCGATCGTCCACATCCCTTCTATCTTCCCTAGAATTAGCTACATAACTCGTTTTCTTAGAAGCCGTACTCCACGGTTCATAGGAGGCTACTGGCGGTGCATCATTCGCGGTCGCCATTCTCACTTCCCGGCGCCTTCCGAGAACTTGATCCAGAAATTTATTAAAATCCGAGTAATCGCTAAAATCGACATCTTCGGCTGGTTTTTTGCGGGTAGCTTTACTGTTTCCCCAAGTTTTGAAATTTGGAAGTCGCACCCCTTGCTTGCCTTGAAATCCCTTTTGTTTCCAGAATTTACTAAACTGATCGTATTGAGCCCGCTTGTCAATATCGGAAAGAATATCGTAAGCTTCATTAATATCCTTAAACCTATCCTCAGCAGATTTGTCCCCCGGATTTACGTCAGGGTGCAACTGTCGGGCCAGCCGTCGATAGGCTTTCTTAATCTCATCAGCCGAGGCATCTTTGGGCACTCCCAAAATTAGATAGTAATTGCGAAAATTCTGCATAGTTGGAGAAGGAAGAAGGAAGAAGGAAGAAGGAAGAAGGAAGAAGGAAGAAGGAAGAAGGATGAGGAAGAAGGAAGAAGGATGAAGGAAGAAGGAAGAAGGATGAGGAAGAAGGAAGAAGGATGAGGAAGAAGGATGAGGAAGAAGGAAGAAGGATGAGGAAGAAGGAAGAAGGATGAGGAAGAAGGAAGAAGGAAGAAGGATGAGGGATGAGGGATGAAGGCTGAGGTTTTATCCTTCTAGTTTGTTGATTGTACTGACAATTAATCGTGTGAGTTCATCTGCTTCTTTGATAACTGGTGAGATTTTTTCTGGTGCTGCTAACCCTACTCTTTCAGAAATCACTAGATGAGTATCCAGTTCTCTGAGCGAACCGAGAGCTATTCGCAAATATCGAATATACTCTTGTCTAGTAACACGCCCATATCCCTCCGCAATGTTAGCTGGTACTGATACAGATGCACGGCGAATTTGACTGGTAATACCATAAATTTCAGACGAATGAAAAGATTTAGTTAATTCGTAGCAAAGTTGACAAAGATAAATACCCCGCTGCCAGATGTATTGTTCTCTATGGGTCATACAACATAATTTTCTCCTTACTTATCATAGTAATCTTGATCTAATTCAAAGAAGTCTACTGTAGGAGAGGAGAAAGAAAGGAACCCAGAAGAATTAGGAAAACAGCCGTCACAAATTCTCTGCATAAAATCCACTATTTTCCTTCTTCCTTCTTCCCTCTTCCTTCTTCCTTCTTCCTTCAATTACAACCAATCGTCGTCATCATCCCAATCGTCGCTTTGATTTTGATAAGGCCGAGTGGGGCGATTAGCACTGCTTCTACGATCGCCCATTCGATCGTATGGGCGATCGCCCATTCGATCGCCCATTCGATCGTATGAACGATCGCCAATTGGATCGACAGTCGATCGCCTGTACGGTTTAGCATTTTGATAATAGCTGCTGTCATCGCTGCGGCGCTTGGTACTGTCGCCCGTAAAAGTCCGCTTCACAGACTCAAAGAAATCATCATCATCGTCATCATCAGCAAAAGCTGAAACTTCCCTGCTCAAATCGTAAAGAGCATCTTGCAAATCCGAACCAACTTGGTCAACTCCCCGCTCATCATTGCGTTCCAAACTGTCTCGCAATTCCCGAATTAAAGTTTCAATTCGCTGGCGGCTTCTTTGAGCAAACTGCATTCCGCGATCGAGCGCCACCTCTCGCAACTGCCGCTCGGCTTGATAAGCTAAAGCTTCAGCGCGATTGCGTTTTTCTACCCTTTCCCGCTGCAACTTATCAGCTTGAGCAAACTGTTCCGCCTCGCGAATCATTTGATTCACTTCCTGCTGAGTCAGCGTCGAAGCACCTTGCACAGTAATGCTTTGTTCCCTACCAGTAGTTTTGTCCAAAGCCGTCACCAACAGCATCCCGTTAGCATCAATATCAAAAGCTACTTGTACCTGCGGAATCCCTCGCGGCGCCGGCGGAATTCCAGTTAGTTTAAACCGTCCCAAAGACTTATTATCTCTGCCTAATTCCCGTTCCCCTTGGATGACGTGAATTTCTACCACAGTTTGGTTGTTTTCAGCAGTGGAAAAAATGTCCGATCGCCTGACGGGAATAGTAGTATTCCTCGGAATCAGTTTTTTCATCACCCCGCCGATAGTTTCCAAACCCAGCGACAGCGGCGTCACATCCAACAGCAGCACATCGCGGACATCCCCCGCCAAAATTCCCGCTTGAATTGCCGCACCCACCGCCACAACTTCATCGGGATTCACATTTTGATTCGGCTCTCGATCGATCAAACTGCGAACAATTTCCTGAACCAAAGGAATGCGAGTCGAACCGCCGACTAGCACAACTTCATCAATGCGAGAAGGACTCAAATTTGCATCAGCCAAAGCTTGTTTCACCGGCCGCCGCAGCCGCTGCACCAAATCTGTGCACAGCCCCTCAAATTGACCGCGAGTCAGCCGCGTTTCCAGATGCAGAGGTCCATCTTCATTCGCATCGATAAACGGCAAATTAATCTCCGTGACACCGACTCCCGACAGCTCAATCTTGGCTTTTTCTGCCGCCTCGATCAAGCGCTGCAAAGCTTGGCGGTTGCGGCGCAAATCAATTCCTTCTTTTTCTAAGAATTGTTCTGCCAACCAATCCACAATTTTGGAGTCAAAATCATTGCCGCCCAATTGAGTGTCGCCGCTAGTTGCTTTGACTTCAAATACTCCGTCTCCCACGTCTAAGATAGACACATCAAAAGTACCGCCGCCCAAGTCAAACACTAAAATAGTTTGACTTTCTCGCTTCTCCAAACCGTAAGCCAAAGAAGCCGCCGTCGGCTCATTTAAAATCCGCTTGACATCAAGTCCGGCAATTCGTCCCGCATCGCGCGTCGCCTGTCGCTGCGAGTCGTTGAAATAAGCGGGAACAGTAATTACAGCCCCCGTCACCTCTTGTCCGAGATAGCGGCTGGCTTCATCGGCCAGTTTCCGCAAAACCATCGCCGAAATTTCCTCTGGGGCAAAATCTTTTTTCAGGCGGGGACACTTGATTTTGATGTTCCCGTTTTCGTCGCGGCGAGTTGTGTAAGGGACTCGTTTTGATTCTGGAGTCAGTTCAGTATATTTGCGTCCGATGTACCGCTTGACGGCGTAAAAGGTGTTTTGCGGGTTGAGAACAGTCTGGCGTCTGGCCATCTGTCCCACAAGGCGTTCTCCTTCCTTTGTGAAAGCAACTACCGAGGGAGTTGTCCGCATCCCTTCCGCATTGGCAATCACAACCGGTTTGCCGCCTTCCATGACGGCTACTACTGAGTTTGTTGTTCCGAGGTCAATGCCAACTACTTTACCCATGCGTCAGTTGTCTCCTGTGGCGTTGTGTGTAGCCTTTTCAATATAAGCGTTAAGTATGATTGCATTTATTGTACCGCGTCGAGAAGCGGGGGCTGCAGGGGGATTGCCTCACTGGGGACCCTGAGTGCGGTTGGCTGGGTGCGGGCTGGTGGATCTGCCAGATCCTGCTTTTGAGTAGGAGTGTCTATTTGGGAAAGCCGTGTATGTCCATCTTTTGAGAACAAAAAAAATTTGAGAATTGATTAACTAATGCGTTTTGCTAAACTAAATGCAGCTAGCAGGATTGTTGAGCAAACAGGAACATAAAAATATGACCGTCAACTCTGTTCAAAATTCAGAATCCTCTCAAGAACACTCGATCGTTGACGTGCAACAGACAAGCTGCTGCATTGTGGGAGGTGGGCCGGCAGGTGCTGTTTTAGCATTACTTTTAGCGAGGCAAAAAATTCCAGTCATCCTGCTAGAAGTACACAAAGATTTCGATCGCGAATTTCGCGGCGATACCCTGCATCCGTCTGTAATGGAAATTATGGAGCAATTGGGTTTAGCAGCACAATTGCTGGAATTGCCCCATACAAAAATGCGCAAACTCACTATCCAAGCTGCTGGGAATACCGCCACACTCGTAGATTTAGCCTGTCTCAAAACCAAGTATCCTTACATCACTATCCTGCCCCAAGTCAAGTTTCTCGAATTCATCACGGCCGAAGCGCAGCGCTACCCGAGTTTTCAGCTAGTAATGGGAGCTAATGTCCAAGAAACGATTGTAGAAAATGGCGTGGTGTGCGGAATTCGATACCGGGGACGCGGGGGATGGCATGAAGTGCGATCGGCCCTCACTGTCGGCGCAGACGGTCGCTTTTCCCGCCTTCGCCAATTAGCAGGTTTTGAACCGATTAAAACTTCCCCGCCGATGGATATCCTGTGGTTTCGTTTGCCGCGCAGTCCCCATGATGTCGAAGATTTCGGCGTGGGAGGTCGAGCTGTTGGAGGTCATTTATTAGCCATAATTGACCGCTTGGATTATTGGCAACTCGGTTACATTATTCTGAAAGGCAGCTATCAGAAATTGCGCGACTCAGGAATAGAAGCTTTGCAAAAAGCTGTTGCTGAATTAGCACCGGAATTTGCAGATAGGGTCGAACAACTAAAAGATTGGTCGCAAATTTCTTTTCTGTCGGTTGAATCGAGTCGCCTTCCCCGCTGGTATCGTCCCGGTTTGCTCTTAATTGGGGATGCCGCTCACGTCATGTCGCCCGTAGGCGGTGTGGGAATTAACTATGCTATTCAAGATGCTGTCGTCGCGGCTAATGTACTCAGCGCCTCGCTGAAAAGCGATCGCGTGCATCTGTGGGATTTGGCAGAAGTGCAGCGACAGCGGGAGTTGCCCACACGCATCATTCAAGCATTTCAGTCGTTTGTACAGGAGCGAACTATTAAGGGGGCATTAGATACAAATCGACCGTTTACACCGCCACTTTTGTTGCAGTTACCAATTTTGCGAAATATTCCAGCGCGATTAATTGGTTTTGGATTAACTAGGGTTCGGGTGCAAAATTAATGAGATACACCTATACTTAAGTTATACCTATCATCAACATAGAGGTAGCCTCAATGACCGGATTAGAAGTATTGCAGTCAGTTGAATTTCTCAAGATAAAAGGCAAACAAGTTGCTGTATTAGATGTCGAAACTTGGCAAGCACTCATCGAATGGTTAGAGACTTTAGAAGATTTGCAAATTGCCAAACAAGCATTAAATGAGTTAAAAGCTGCTGGTGGAAATCGCGATCGTGCCGGTTGGTTGAAATGGGATGATGTGGAATCGGAGCTAGAGTGAGTAATTACACAGTTTACATTAGACCCCAGGCATTTCAAGAAATCAAAAGCCTGCCTGGGAATATCCGACAGCGAGTGCGACAAGCAATTCGCAACTTAGCAGAAAATCCTCGCCCATCTCAGAGCAAGCAGCTTGATATTTCTTTTGAGCTTGATTTGTGGCGTCTGCGAATTGATAACTGGCGGATAGTTTATGGAATCACAGAAACAGATAAAATTTTAGACATATTGACGGTGCGGAAACGTCCGCCTTATAACTATGAAGATTTAGAAACATTGCTTGCAGATTAAGAGGACAGCGATGATTGAAAAACCGACTACTGAACAAAATGTATTAATTCCACTCTCATCGAAATTAAAACCTCGCTCGCAAAAACACCTACAATCAAAATAAAACTATGAAATTCACCCTAGATGTAGAAAACAATCCTACAGGCTGGCCAGACCACACTCAGCTACCCGAATCAGACGGTACTTTTGTGAAAAATTTCCAAGAACACCCCCAAAGCATTCTGTTAACGGATTCAATTACTCCCGTCTTCCAAAGCATTCATCCAGATGGTAACTATTGTATCGGTCAAGACAGCGGCATTTATTGGCGATTAACTGAGCCGCTAGAACGGGGTGCGGAAGCACCCGACTGGTTTTATGTGCCTAATGTCCCGCCAACTATTGACGGTCAATTGCGCCGTTCTTATGTGATGTGGCAAGAATTTGTAGCACCGTTAATTGTGTTAGAATTTGTATCGGGAAATGGTGCAGAAGAACGGGACAGAACGCCTTTGTTGCGATCGGGTCAACAGGAAACTAAGCCGGGTAAATTCTGGATTTATGAAAATGTCATCCGTCCGGCATTTTACGGGATTTATGAAGTAACTAAGGCTAGCGTTGAAGTCTATCACCTGATCGAAGATAGGTATCAATTAGTTGCTGCAAATGAGCGCGGTCATTATCCCATTGAACCCTTAGGAGTGGAATTGGGAATTTGGCAAGGAAGGTATCAAAATGTTGAGTTACCTTGGCTGCGCTGGTGGGATAGTGCAGGAAATTTGCTGTTATCGGGAGCAGAAAGAGCTCAACAAGAGCGGCAAATAGCTGAACAAGAGCGGCAAAGAGCCGATCGCGAACAAGAAAGAGCTCAACAAGCAGAAGACCAATTAGAGCAATTGCGCGCTCAGTTGCGATCGGCTGGAATTGAACCGCAATTGTGAATTGTCTGCAAGTGCGATCGCCCCGATCCCCAGCGATCGCACATAAAACTTTACAAGGTCGCTCGGGAACATCGATCGATTCTCTTGAAGCTAAAATCCAACAACAACTCAACATAAATCTATGGGACTCTTTGACAAGATTCGCGGCGAATTTGTCGATATCATCGAATGGTTGGACAATACCAGCGACACCATTGCCTATCGATTCGAGCGTCACCAAAACGAAATTAAACAAGGTGCTAAACTAACTGTACGGCCAGGACAAATAGCAGTCTTTGTCAGCGAAGGCCAAGTTGCCGATGTCTTCGAGCCGGGAATGTACGAACTGTACACCCGCAACTTACCCCTTCTCGGCACCTTAAAAGGTTGGCCCTACGGTTTCAACTCTCCCTTTAAAGCAGAAGTCTACTTTTTTAACACCAAAATATTTACCAACCTGAGATGGGGAACTTCTAACCCTGTAATTATCCGCGATCCAGAACTCGGTCCCGTGCGAATGCGGGCTTTTGGCACATACAACATTAAAGTTTCTCATCCAGAACAACTCTTAAAACAACTAATCAGCACTGACGGACTATTTCAAGTAGATGAAATCAGCGATCAACTCCGCAATACAATAGTCAGTGCCTTTGCCAATTGGGTGGGCAATTCCCGCGTTCCCCTGCTAGACTTTGCAGCCAACTACACCCACATGGGCGAACAGGTGCGAGTTGCCATAGAGCCAAGTATCCAGCAGTTTGGGTTAGAGTTAACTCAGCTATTAATAGAAAATATCTCGATGCCGCCTGAAGTTGAAGAAGCACTCGACAAACGAGCCTCAATCGGACTTCTGGGAAATATGCAGCAATATACCCAATATCAAGCTGCTAACGCCATAGAAGCATCAGCAAATAACCCTAGCGGCAGCAATCAAGCATTAGAATTCGGCATGGGAATGGCACTAGGTCAGCAAATGACAAATATGATGCAGCCGCCAGCATCGCAAACTCCGCCGCCACCTCCCCCGCCAACACAAACTCAGTGGTATATTGCCCAGAACGGTCAACAATTAGGACCTTTTGAGTTGCATCAACTTCTGCAAAATGGTTTGACAGATCGGGTAATGGTGTGGCGTGCGGGTTTTGACGGCTGGAAGTTAGCATCGCAAGTGCCGGAATTAGCATCTTTGTTGGCGACTGTACCGCCGCCGCCGCCGCCAGCCGCCGCCTAAAATTTTGCATATTTAGTTAACTGGTAATTGGTAATTGGGATGCTTTCGAGATTACCAATTACCAATTACATCACCAATTAACCATTATGAATACTTCGGAACCGGCTGTTAAACGTTTTCCCTGTCCTAGCTGCGGGGCTTATTTAGAGTTCAACCCCCAAGCAGGAAAGCTCAAGTGTGCTTACTGCGGCTGGGAAGATGCAATTCCCCAAATGGCCCAAGAGGTAAAGGAGAACTCTTACGAACAATATCTCCAAGTCGATCGCACGACGCTGACAACTTTATCAACCACAGCCCTTGAAGTAAAATGCAATGATTGCGGAGCAAGTGTTACTTTTGAACCTCCGAAAGTAGCGGGTAGATGCCCATTTTGTGCTTCTCCAATTGTGACACAACCTGCAAAGGCTAGCCCTAGGGTTCAGCCAGAGGGAATTGTACCCTTTAAAGTTACTGATAAACAGGCTAGAGAAAGCATTCAGAAGTGGCTCAGCAATCGCTGGTTTGCTCCCTCTGCTTTGAAATCCCTAGCCCAACAGGAGAAAATTCAAGGGGTTTATTTGCCGTTTTGGACTTACGACACTTATACCGTTAGTTACTATCAGGGTTCTCGCGGAGAACACTACTACGTAACTGAAACTTATACGGAAACAAACTCGCAGGGCGAAACAGAAACTAAAACTCGCGAAGTGCAACATACCAGGTGGTGGCCTGTTTCTGGCAGAGTCGATCGCTTTTTTGACGATATTCTGATTCCCGCTACAACTTCAGTCGATCGCCCCCGCCTGGATGCGTTAGAACCTTGGCATCTCAAGGAGTCGCTGCGCCCTTACAATTCATCTTATTTAGCTGGGTTTGAAGCGCAGCGATCGCAAGTTTCTCTCACTCAAGGATTTGAATCTGCTAAAAATGTCATGGCCATTACTATTCACTCGGATGTTTGCAGGAATATTGGTGGCGACGAGCAGCGGGTTCACAGCATTTCTACTGATTACAGTGCTATCACTTTTAAGCATATTTTGCTACCTGTGTGGATGTGTGCCTATCGCTATCAAAACCAACGATATCAAGTAATGGTTAATGCACGTACCGCTGAAGTTCAAGGCGAACGTCCCTACAGTGTTTGGAAAATTACTGCTGCTGTTGTTAGCGGTGTCGTACTTGCGGGTGTTATGTACTTATTGTTTACTGGTAATTGGAGATATATCCGTGTTCCCGGTCTGCCTCAACCGGAACCCCAACCAACTTCCCTACCTGTACCGAGCCAAAAATTACCGCCAGTCCCTATTCCCTCTACCGCACCTGTACCGAGCCAAAAATTACCGCCAGCGCCTGTTCCGTCTGCTAATTAGTTCATTCTTCATTTTTTATTGAAACGAAGTACCACCGCATCTATGAGCGATCGCCCTCACAGAAGAGTGCGATCGCTTTCTAAACTGTATTGCCAACATTCAACTGACCGAGGCGCTTCAAAATACTCAGCACGCTGTACAAATCATTCCCCGGATTGAAAAGGTAAAACTTCCGAGAAAAAGCGTACTGTGCTGTTTCCCGCTTAACTAATTTGACAAATAGAAAATCTGCCCCATTCATTAACAATCCGTAAGTAGGTCGATCGGCCCTCAGATTAGCTAACATATAAGCCAGTAACTGCGGAATCCCGACCTCCAAAGAAAACGCAGCCTTCTTGGACTCGATCACCACTACCCAAAACTCCTGAAACAAAGCCAAAACATCCAACTGTCCCCTGACAATCACTCCTTCATCTTCGTCAATAATTTCTACAGACTTTTCTGAAGTAACATGAAAAGGAGCAAGATAGAAATCAGCTAAATCCAAAAACGGAGACAGCACAACCATTTTGACTGTATTTTCTAGAAGTGGCGGATGTTTGAGCAAATTCCTGTAACTTGCCTTCACTCTGTCCAGCCGCTGTTTTTCAGCCTCACTGATTTCTGGCAAATCATCTTGCCACTCGCGAAAGAATTGGTCATCCTCAATCAACTCAATTTTGAAGTGGGTTTCCAAATCAGTCAGTGCAATATTTCTAGCTTGAATTGTTGCTACCATAAATTTAACCAATTCATCAAAATTTGCTCTTAATTTATGATAGCAATTATTGCTAAATTTCCGTTAATTCCGTTTACTAGGACACTTAAGGTCAAACCCGCATTTCGGCAAGTCCGCATTCCGGCAAGTCCGGCAAGGGTTGAAACCCCTGCCTCAAAGCACAAGTCCTCGCTATGAGGACTGATGAGTTATTCAGTCCTCATAGCGAGGACTTTAGCTTTGAGACAGGGAATTCATTCCCTGGCGGACTGTGGGACTGAGAGAGGGCTCGCCGCGTCCACCTTCCCCATTTCCCAAAAAAATGTAACGAGTTGTAAAGTATAATTAAACCGAAGCGAACACAGAGGCCAAGTAGTATCAAATGCGAGTTGCGATCGCCGGAGCCGGCTTAGCAGGACTATCCTGCGCAAAATATCTTACCGACGCGGGCCACACCCCCATCCTCCTAGAAAGTCGGGACGTACTCGGCGGCAAAGTCGCCGCCTGGAAAGATGCAGACGGCGACTGGTACGAAACCGGCCTCCACATCTTCTTCGGCGCATACCCGAATATGCTCCAACTCTTCAAAGAACTTGACATCGAAGACCGGCTGCAATGGAAAGAACACTCGATGATTTTCAATCAGCCGGAAACCCCCGGAACCTATTCCCGCTTTGACTTTCCCGACCTTCCCGCCCCCTTCAACGGCGTCGCAGCCATCTTGAGCAACAACGATATGCTCACCTGGCCCGAAAAAATCCGCTTCGGTATAGGTTTGATTCCGGCCATGCTTCAGGGTCAAAACTATGTCGAAGCAATGGACAAATACTCGTTTTCCGACTGGCTCAAAAAGCAAAACGTCCCCCCCAGAGTCGAAAAAGAAGTATTCATCGCCATGTCCAAGGCGCTCAACTTCATCGACCCCCACGAAATATCTGCAACCATACTGCTGACAGCCCTCAACCGCTTCTTGCAAGAGAAAAACGGCTCGAAAATGGCATTTTTAGACGGTTCCCCCACAGAAAGGTTGTGTCAGCCGATGGTAGACTACATAACTGAGCGCGGCGGTGAAGTACGGCTGAATGCACCCATCAAAGAGTTTTTGCTCAACGATGACAACACGGTGCGCGGGTTCCACATTCGGGGCGTAACAGGGGCAGAGTCAGAAATTCTGACGGCCGATATTTACGTTTCCGCGATGCCGGTTGACCCGCTGAAGTTGATGATGCCGAAACCTTGGAGCGAAATGGATTATTTCAAACAGCTCGAAGGCTTGGAGGGAGTACCGGTGATTAATGTACACTTGTGGTTCGATCGCAAGCTAACTGAAATCGACCATTTGCTGTTCTCGCGATCGCCCTTGCTAAGCGTCTACGCCGACATGAGCAACACCTGCCGCGAATATGCCAACCCAGACAAATCAATGCTGGAACTGGTTTTAGCACCGGCCAAAGACTGGATAGGCAAATCTGACGAAGATATCGTCGCAGCCACAATGGTCGAGTTAGAAAAACTCTTTCCCGATCAAATCCCAGAACCAGCCAAACTGCTCAAATATCACGTAGTCAAAACCCCTCGTTCCGTCTACAAAGCCACTCCCGGACGCCAGCAGTGCCGTCCCACACAAAAAACTCCTATTAGCAATTTCTATCTAACGGGGGATTATACGATGCAGCGTTATCTTGCGAGTATGGAAGGTGCCGTGCTTTCTGGTAAGCTGACAGCGCAGGCTATTTCAACGGCCAATAACCAATGAAAAATTAAGAATTTTTCATAAAGACGTAAAAAAATCTCCCGTTTTCTAAACGGGGGAAAATCAGTTCTAATCTTTAAATTTCTTATTCTCGGATGCTGCAACTGTCAAAACTCCAGTGCATGAGAACTCTGGCTTCTGTGGATGACTCTTACGAACTGTGCCGCCAAGTCACGGCGAGTTATGCCAAAAATTTTTATTTAGGCACTCAACTCATGCCCGAAGCCAAGCGTCGGGCGATTTGGGCGATTTACGTCTGGTGCCGCCGCACCGACGAACTCGTAGACGGACCGGGTTCTGATGCAACGACCCCTGAAACCCTCAATCTGTGGGAAAAACGCCTAGAATCTGTGTTTGCCGGCCATCCTCACGACGACTACGACGTAGCTTTGGTGGATACGCTGTCTCGTTTCCCGATCGACATTCAGCCGTTTCGAGAGATGATTGCGGGCCAGCAAATGGACTTGTACCGCAGCCGCTACGAAACTTTTGAAGAGCTCAATCTTTACTGTTATCGAGTAGCAGGTACCGTAGGGCTGATGTCGATGTCTGTCATGGGTGTAGGCGAATCGAACTCCGCTGCTAACTGGAATTGGCACTGGGGGAATAGAATTCCCAAAGAAGAAGCCATCTCCCTCGGTATTGCCAAGCAGTTGACTAATATTCTGCGCGATGTCGGAGAAGACGCCCGCCGCGGCCGCATTTATATTCCCTTAGAAGACTTAGCCTTGTTTAACTACACCGAAGAAGATTTATTCAACGGTGTAATTGACAACCGCTGGCGGGAATTGATGCGGTTTCAAATTCAGCGAGCTCGCAAATTATACGCCAGCGCCGAACCCGGAATTAAAGTGCTCAGTCCCGATATCCGCTGGACTGTTTGGGCTGCTACAATGCTGTACAGCAGAATCTTAAATGCGATCGAACGCAATCAGTACGATGTTTTCCAGAAGCGGGCTTATGTTAGCAATTCTCAGAAACTGCTGTGTCTCCCCGCCGCTTGGCTGAAGTCAAAAGTGCTTTAGTCGCAACCCGTATTGCTGGCGATTCGGCAAGGGGTAAGGGGTATTTGTCAAGTTACAAATTATATCAATTCCGGTTGCACCGGAATGATGTTGACTGTTGACTGTTGACTGTTGACTGTGAATCAAACAACTGAAAATTGCGCCGAGATAGGTGGCGACTTGTAAAAATCATTCATGAATTGCCCTCTAATTTATCATTCCGATGCAGCCGGAAACGATATTATATGATGTCCAGGAAAGTGCATATTAGATTTGTAGGGACACGGCAGTGCCGTGTCCCTAGGTGTGTTGTGTTAATTTAAGTCAAATTTGTGGAGTAGCGGGCCCAATTTTCGATTGGGCGATCGAACTTTCAAGCAATTGCTTTTCCTGCTGGAGTTTTGCTTCTAAGTTTTGAATTTGTTCCCGGCGGGCTTCAACTTCAATCAAGCGGCGAGACAATTCTTGACTCTGCAAAGTGAGAGATTGCCTCCACCCCTCTGCTTTCTGGGCTTCTTGCTGCAAAAAATCGGGAGTAAAGCCTGTTGTTAAATATTTCTCAACTAATTCTAGCACCCAGTTTGTAGCTGCTTGAATATGCAAAACCTTGCTATTTTCCCCAATATCTGCTAATACTAGCATCCCTTTATTTAAAACATTAGTTGCAGAGTTAATTGGATTTTGAGCAAAATCTTTCGGTAATGTCAAGAAACTTTTTTCAGTAAGAATAGCCCAAGTATCATCAGAAGTTTGGCAAGCCAGCAATTGCAGACTTATCTCGCCTAAAATTTCCTGATTTTGTACTTCTGCTAAATATAACATGAGGGTAATTAGTAATTGGTAATTAGTAATGGGTGATTGGTTATTTGTTATTAGTGGTAGGATTTGCGAGCTCGTAGGGGCGGGTTTTACCAACAATCTATGCCTGAAACTAACAATCTAGTAAACCCGCCCCGGCCAATTTAGCCGCGCCTGCGGTGGGTGAGAGTCAATATTTTCATTGGGATTCCAAGATTTTTCGCCCTCACACACCCTACAACTTGACTAAAAACCGTCAACAGCCAACAGTCACCAGTCAACTATTAAAACACCTTTAGCCGATCGCGCAAAATCTCCGCCTGTTTTTCGGCTTCCGCCAAAGCATCCCTCGCCCCCTGAACCACATCAGGAGTAGCCTTATCCACAAACTTCTGATTAGTCAAACGCGCCGCAGTATGCTTAATTTCAGCTTCCACCTTACTCAACTTTTTTTCTAATTTAGCACGCAAAGCCGCCAAATCGACCACCCCAGCCAGAGGAATCAATACTTGCACAGTACCGACAACCCCAGCAATTGTCTGTCCCAAATCTGCATCCAAACTAGCAGTAACAGTCAGATTTTCGACTTTTGCCAAATTCTGAATGTAAACACCTCCATCTGAGATTATTTGGCGTTCTTTCTCGCTTTCGCTTTGCAAAATCGCCGTCACCTTCACACTGGGTTTGATATCCGAATCTGCCCGCAAATTGCGAATAGTGCGAATTGTACCGAACAACAACTCAAACTGCTGTTCCAACTCAGCATCAATTAGCGAGATCTCAGCTTCAGGATAAGCTTGCAAAGCCAAACATTCACCATCGCCTGTTTGAGTCAGAGTGTGCCAAATCTCCTCAGTAATGTGTGGCATAAAAGGATGCAGTAGTTTTAGAATCCCTTCCAACACAAAAGCAAAAGTTTGCTGTGCCACTTTCTTAGAATTTGGTTCAGCATCCTGTTGCAAGCGAGACTTGACTAACTCAATATACCAGTCACAGAAATCCCCCCAAATAAACTCATAAAGTCCCTTTGCCGCTTCCCCCAAACCGTAACTTTCCAAACAATTGCGGCTTTGTTGCACAACTTGATAATAGCGAGAAAGAATCCAACGATCGCACAATTCCAACCCTTCTCCTCTCCCTCCCTCAGTCAGGGCGGGTTGGGGGGGGTAAGGAATTCCCAACTGCTGCGGAGTCTGTCCCTCCAAATTCATCATCACAAACCTAGCCGCATTCCACAACTTATTCGTGAAATTCCGCGAAGCTTCCACCGATTTCGATTCATCAGTTTTGCGATCGTACTCCATGCGAATATTTTGACCGGCCCCAACCACTTCCTTAACCAAAGTGTAGCGCAAAGCATCAGTACCGTACTTGCCAATCAACAGCAGCGGGTCGATACCGTTATTTTTACTCTTAGACATTTTTTGACCGTTTTCATCCAACACCAAACCGTGAATGTAAACAGTATCAAAAGGCATCTTTCCAGTAAAATGTCCGGCCATCATCGTCATTCTAGCAACCCAGAAAAAGATGATATCAAAACCTGTAACCAAAGTAGTTGTCGGATAGTAAAACTCCAAATCTTTAGTTTCGTCAGGCCATCCCAGAGTTGAGAAAGGCCACAACCCAGACGAAAACCAAGTGTCCAGTACATCTGGATCTCTTGCTAACTGCACGTCCTTACCAAATTTAGCCGTTGCTTTTTCCCTAGCCTCAGCTTCAGTTTTCGCCACCACAAACGGCGTCGTGTCAGTAATTTCTCCTTGGGTTTCGCTAACAGCATACCAAGCCGGGATTTGGTGTCCCCACCACAATTGTCGGGAGATACACCAATCCTTCAGCTTCACCAACCAATCCCGATAAACTTTTGTCCATCTGTCAGGAACAAACACTGGCGAGTTACTTTTATCTAATGCTTCTAAAGCGCGTTGAGAAAGAGGATCTATCTTCACAAACCATTGCGTAGATATCAAAGGTTCCACCGGAACCTTGCCGCGTTCGCTGTAGGGAACTGTATGCTTATAATCTTCTATTTTAACCAAAACCCCGTCAATTTCTAAGCGCTGCACCACATTTTTACGGGCAACAAATCGGTCTTGTCCCTGGAACTCTCCGGCATTTTCATTTAAAGTGCCGTCCTTATTCATAATATTAATAAACGGCAAATTGTGACGCTTACCCATCTCGAAGTCATTCGGATCGTGGGCGGGAGTCACCTTGACACAACCAGTTCCGAAAGTCGGATCGACAAACTCATCAGCAATGATTGGGATTTCGCGATTGACGATCGGCAAAGTCACAGTTTTACCGATAAGATGTTTGTAGCGATCGTCCTGTGGATTCACCGCCACCCCAGTATCCCCCAACATCGTTTCCGGTCGAGTCGTCGCCACCTCCAAATAACCAGAACCGTCTGTCAAAGGATAGCGGAAATGCCACAAATGCCCGTCAACTTCCTGCTGGTCTACCTCCAAATCCGACACAGCAGACTGACTCGCCGGACACCAATTCACCAGGTAATTGCCGCGATAAATCAGCCCCTCATCGTACAGGCGGACAAACGCTTCTAAAACCGCAGCGGATAAGCCTTCATCCATCGTAAAGCGTTCGCGCGACCAATCGACAGACACGCCCAAACTGCGCAATTGATTAGTAATAGTATTGCCCGATTCAGCTTTCCACTCCCAGGCCCGTTCCAAGAATTTTTCTCGGCCTAAATCGTGGCGAGTTTTGCCTTCTGCTTTGAGTTGCTTTTCGAGAATAGTTTGAACTGCGATGCTAGCATGATCCGTTCCCGGCAACCACAGGGTATTGCGTCCAGTCATGCGGTGATAGCGGACGAGGACATCAATCAGCGTCTCTTCAAAAGCGTGTCCCATGTGGAGGCTGCCGGTCACGTTGGGCGGCGGGATGACTACGCAGTAAGGTTCGCCGCCTTTTTCGGGGTCAGCTTTGAAGGTTTGGTTGTCTTCCCAGTATTTTTGCCATTTGGCTTCGGTGGCTTGGGGGTCGTATTGGGGGGGTAGGTTTGCGGTCATGGTGGCTTGAGAGTTTGATCTTATCAGGAAATTGGGTTTAAAACCCCCTCCTTCTAGGGCGGCTTTAATTTCTTAAATCCATTCCTAAAAATCAGGAATTGCTGGTATTTATAGTATACTAAAATAGTCAAGGTTAAACTCCTTTACCATCGTGAAACAGTTAAGACACACTTTTAGGTATAAACCGGGGGACCGAGAGCGGCGAAAACTCTTAAAACAGCTAAAGGATCAAGGCATCCTTAAACCAGTAAAAACAAACAATTTCTTGATTTGTTAAGTAGGGTAGGGCATACCCAAACTCTAGGCTTGTATCCTAGTACGCTTTTGGAGATAGACCCTCTGGGGTTACTGTGAATTAGACTAGTCAATTTGTACTATTGTACGGTTGAAAGGTTTAAGGACTGCCGCAAGGACATGGTGCTTAAAGGTCAGTCGATGAATTAAGAATCCCCACGCCTTTAGGTCCGGGAGTGTCAAATTAAGATTGTGCCACAGCGGGGGGAAGAGAAGAGGTTTAAACCGCAGAGGGCGCAGAGGGCGCAGAGGGCGCAGAGGGAAGAGTGTTGGGAGGGTTTTGGATTATCCTCTAGTTCTTCTCATCAACTTCAATGTCCGCTTTTTAAAAGAAGGAATCCGCCGCCTCATCCTCTCCTAACAAACTCTCTCATCCTCCCCTCTCTGCGCCCTCTGCGGTTAAATCCTCTTAATATCTCTAATTATTTCACCTCCTTATAATCCACTCCCTCACTCGTATCTCTCCCCGACAAATACGTCGTTTTCCCCGTTAAAGTCTCCAGAGTTTTTTTCGTTTGACTCGAAGTAATCGTATTCAGCGGCACGCCGAACTTGCTAGCTAAACCAGCCGCCACGCCCACACCTTGTCCTTGATAAATATTCACCGTCGCAATTCGCCCGACAGATACCGCCATACCGACATAACCGGACGATCGCCCGACAATGGCTAAATTATTCACCTTGCTAGCCAAAGCGCTTTCTATCCCGAAATTATACACTGGCAGCGGCGGAACTCTTGCAGATAAATTCTTGACTCCGCCCCGCACGTCGAAATCGTAGGAAAAACTGCCGATCGACTTGGACGCTGCTGTTCCCCCTTTGATAATCTCCTGCCCTGTCAGCGGATCTACCACATCGCGGACGTTCAAAGTTTGCCTGATATAAATCTCGTCCGGAATAAATACTCTCACATCTTTACCAGACTTCTTTTGTAGCCAGTCTTGGAGATATGACATTTCTCTAATCATCTCAGGAGTCGGTTTTCGGCCGTTAGCTTCCATCTCCATTATTTGGTCAACTTGGTATTTAAACAGAAACCCGTTCCAGGACAGCATATTTTTGTTATAAACGCAGACATTGCCTTTATCAAAAAAGAATCCTTTATTTTGACTGAAGGGCAGATTTCTGTCTATGTGATACGCTGCTCCTATAGCTGCGCTTCTGATGTCGTAGCCGTCTGTATATGACTGATAAATCGTACTCCAGAAATTCCTCATCCAGAATTTTGTACTGGCAGGATCTTTAGATTTTGTAATGGTTTCTTTAATCTTTTTTACCAATGGGGTGTTGTAGAGAATTTCATCTTCTATTCGGCGCAATTCCGACATCGTTAGACCCGTAATTATCGGAACTACAGATACAGCTAAAGTTTCATTTTTTGATTTGATATTTTGAGATTCATACCCTGTATAATAAGACAACCCTGCTTTTCTTGCCAATTCTGCGTCTTGAGTTACGTCAATAAAAGAGTGGGCTTTAATTATTATATTGCTGCCTGTTGCTTCGGCATATTCAATTTTTTTATCTACCACGTAGGGAGTAAGAGTTGAGTTGGAAATAACTTTGACTTGGGCTGATGAAAGCATCTGTTTGAGAGCTCGATCTGCCAGTTTTGGATCTAAGCAAGATTCCGGCGCATTCGCTTTATCTAAGAATTCCTGAAAACATTGGGCGTAGGGTTGACGGTACCAATCGGGGATTTTATCTAAATCGATGTAAGCTAAACCGCCGCGGGTGAGCAAGCCACCCAAAGGAGCACTTGCGTAGTTCGATCGCACGATCGCAACTTTGCCCTTTGCGCCTAAAGTTTTCTTAGCCCATATCGCCGCACATATCCCCGGTACTTCATCGCCATACACTACTACATCGAACTTTTGCTCCAGTGATTTTTTGCCAGGTACCGGAGGCGAGCTGCTGGATTTTTGGTGCAGAGTTTCATTGTCTAAGGTGGCACTTGCTGGGTTTCTATTTGCGATATAATTTTCTATTTCTCTGAAAGGGGGAGAGTTAAGTAAAAGTTTTAGGGCGGCAAAGAAGATTGCAATTGAAGCTAATTTCTTGAAAGTAGAGAGCATTCAGTTGACTCGTGGATAAATTTGCACTACCTGAAAGCGCACTTCAGGGTTTACGGAGTTGAATATAGCACGTTTAGATAATTTCGACACAATTTTAACTTTTCCGGAAACTGCGATCGACGAATCTTCTCAACCCAAACCGGGTGATGCTGTCCTTGGCAGCCAAAATGCTACAATTACATGAATCACCAATTTAAACATAAAAAACATGGCTTTTGAGGTGGTTTTAAATCTTGTCAAGCACTTGTCTATAGCCAAAAAGTTACGATTGATTAAGTGGATAGTTTCTAAAATAGAACTAGAATTAGTTGTTCGGCCCGTTCCCCGCAAATCATTGTGGGGTTTATGTGCTGAGTTGGGAATTGCACCTTCTGCCGCTGATATAGATGAAGCTCGCAGCGAAGAATGGGCGAATTTCCCAAGGGAGGAGTTCTAATGCTGCGTGCTGTAACTGATACTCATGCTGCGATCTGGTATATATTTGCCGATAAAGCGACTTTCGGTGACTGCTAGAACCACAATAGAAGAGATATCTGCCGAGGGAAATCAGGTGTTTTTTTATCAATTACATTAGCATAAATTGTCTATCTGAGCGAGAAAGGGCGCATTAATTCAACTACTCTCGATCTATTATTGAGAGTAGTTGAGAGCGATGATGGCTTATGGGTTGAAATTCCTTTCGATCGCAATATAGCTTTGACTTTAAGGCAAGTTTACCGATCGCAAATTCCCGATTTGCCCGATCGCATTATTGCTGCTCCTGCTTTGTATCTTAATGTACCCGTTATTAGTCGCGCTCGCCGGATTCAATTATCTAGTATAGACACAATTTGGTAAATGTGAGTCACTCTGCAATTGAAGTTGATTTGTGGATCAATTTGCAATACTTGAAAGTGCTGTGCAGGGTTTACGGAGTTGAATATAGCACGTTTAGGTAATTTCGACAAAAATTTAACTTTTTCGGGAACTGTTGTTAGCGGTTTTGCCAGTGTTACTGGTTTGGGAGGGCTATTGATGAGGGTAAGGATGGGGGGTGCGATCGTATCTCAGATATCTGGTGTCGGGAAGGGCGATCGGCTACAATAATTTAAGAACAACAATTGAGTCACCTTAAACATACAGACAAAATGGAAAAAATTTTTGTACATCCTGAATGTCCTTTTTCAGTAAAGACATTTAACCTATTGGCACAATTTAATGAAAATCCCAGTTCGGATTTTTACCGGGAACACAAAAAAGATTTCTTAAAATATGTAGAAGAGCCAGTCAAGTATATTTTAAGCCAGGTAGAAGAGCAGTTGCCTGATTTTATTAAAAAATATATAGATATCACGCAGGAGAGCTTTGGCAGCATTCAAACACAATCTTTGAAATCCACAGTAGTCTACAGTGTAGACTACTGTTTTAACGGTAGTTCTCATAGTAGGCAATCTGATAAGTTAATGTTAAAAGTTGAAAACCAGACATTAACTTTTGGTTTTTCTGGACAAAACCATTTATTTACGGCAATGGTAAGTTGCTACAAAGATTATGAAAACAACGTTAATTTAATCGAAATTCTTAAACGTTATCACCTTCCACACCGACATTATTTTTCTTATAGTGGTTTAGCAACCAATGATTGGGAGGAAAGATTAAACCGCAGAAGGAAGCCTGAAAAAAGTATTCATAAACTACTAGAAAATATGTTATCAGAAATAAATAGCTATCCCAAAACCGAATTGGAACAGCTTAGAGGTTTTGATGTTCAAGTCACGATATCACTTGAGTCAGAGGAAATACTAAGATATTCGGCCAAACACTTAATTAAAAAAATAGCACAAACCTTTAAAAAACTATTTCCCTTATTATTGATTTTTAACTTGACCGGAGCAAATAATAACCCAGAGCTTCTTATCAGTCAATATTTTTCAGTCTATGAAAAAGAATTTAACCCAGAGTATCAAGTCGAAAAAATTTCAAAAATTACAGGTTTTCAAACAACCCAACTAACTCAATGGATACACGCCATTAACCGCAAAGGCCAAACCATCATCCAAGGTCCACCCGGAACCGGAAAAACCTTCATAGCCGAAAAACTAGCCAAACATTTAATCGGGGGCGGTGACGGTTTCTCAGACATAATCCAATTTCACCCCGCCTATACCTACGAAGACTTTATCGAAGGCATCCGCCCCACAACTCAAAACGCACAATTAACCTACTCAATAGTTCCCGGTAGATTCCTAGCATTCTGCGAAAAAGCCGAAGCCTGTGAAGATACTTGCGTTCTCATTATTGATGAAATTAATCGCGCAAACCTCTCTCAAGTCTTTGGCGAGTTAATGTATCTCCTAGATGACCGACAAGACACAGCACGCTCTATTATACTAGCCAGCGGTAAACTATTTAGAATCCCTACAAATGTCCGCATTATTGGCACGATGAACACCGCAGACCGTTCTATTGCCTTAGTTGACAATGCACTCCGCCGCCGTTTCGCATTCATTCCCGTCTATCCAAACTATGAAGTCCTGCGACAGTATCACCACAGAGAGGAAACAGGTTTTCCAGTTGATAAATTAACTAGCATTCTAGAAGATGTCAATCGCGCCATTAACAACAAACATTATGAATTAGGCATATCCTTCTTTTTGACAAAAACCTTAGCTGAAGATATCCAAGATATTTGGCAAATGGAAATCGAGCCATACCTTGAAGAATACTTCTTTGATAATCAGGCAAAAATGGATGGATTTCTCTGGGATAAAATTAAATATCACTTCAGCAATTGATAATCTAACACTACCATTATTACCACAAACACGGCGTTACAGCATCTATGAAACGAGAATCACCCCAAATCATCGAACTCACAGAATATAAATCCGCCAGCTTTGAACAAGACTCAATCCCCGAATCAGTAGGACAAAAAATACACAATAATTATGACAAGGAAATCGATATAGAGTTTCCCACCTTTAAAACAAAATATCAATGGCACTTAAAATCTAAAGGCAGAGCGGGCAACATTCCCATCTCTCCAGAATTTCACATCGCCATCAGCCCACAGGTTCCCATAAACAATCTCTTCGGAATGATTGACTATGCCTACAACCTTAATATAAAATTTCCCCAAGGATCGATTCAGTGCCAATCTTTACAACAAAGTTACGAGAAATTAGCTAACATTCTTGCCCACAAAATTCTAGAACGCTGTCGCAAAGGATTATATCGCGATTACTTATTCAAAGCCGAAAGACTCGCCTACATTCGCGGTCGCGTCGATTTGCGGTCAGCCCTGCAAAAACCTTGGGATGTTAAACTAAAATGCCACTATAACGAACAAACAGGCGATATCGAAGAAAATCAAATACTCGCTTGGACACTTTTCATCATTGGCCGCAGCGGTTTGTGCCGTGAATCTGTTTCATCCACTGTGCGAAAAGCCTTTCACGCACTCCAAGGATTTGTTACATTAAAACCTTTTAAATCAAAAGCTTGTATTGATAGAAATTATCACCGTTTGAATGAAGATTATCAACTTTTACACGCCTTATGTCGATTCTTTTTAGATAACACAGGGCCCAGTCACGAAAAAGGCGATCGCGAAATGCTCCCTTTTCTCATAGACATGGCTAATTTATATGAACAATTTGTCGCTGAATGGCTCAAAGCAAATACACCAAAAGGATTTTTTGTCAAACAACAACACCGAGTCACACATGACCAAAACTATTTCGATCGGATTGACTTACTGCTGTGCGATATTGTAACAAGTAAAGTCCAGTATGTCCTCGATACAAAATACAAAGCTACCGATAAAGTAGCCAGTAATGACATTCATCAAATAGTTGCTTACGCAAATGCATTAAATTGCCAAAATGCAATTCTCGTCTACCCGCAAAACCTCAAACAGCCACTAGAAATAAAACATGGTGATATCCGAGTTTGCAGTCTAACTTTTTCCCTAGATAGGGACTTGAATGAAGCCGGAAAAACCTTCTTAGCCTCTCTACTTCCCAACACCTTCTCCTAACTCTACTCTGCGCCCTCTGCGGTTCATTTCTCCACAAAAAAAGAGGCGCAATTGCGCCTCTCAAATCTTTCATGTCAGGGTTCTAAACACTAACAGCCACTTTCGCTTCTTTTGCAGTCAACTTCTCGTAAGTCGCCCGCATCTTCAATCCGACTAACACTTGGAACAAACCAGTTCCATTGTTGGAACCAGGATATTCGCGGTGCTGGAGCAACAGGTGAGTTAACTCGCCTTCATACTTCGCAGAAGTTTTGCTCAAATGGCTTTCGATGTAAATAACTTCTTCGAGATTCTCGAACTGACCATCTACTTCTAAAATCGAGACTTCGTGACCGTAGAAAGCGTCGGGGCCGTAGTACATCTTAATTCCGGGATAGGAACAAGTCAGCTTGCGACCGCAAGGAACCCAGTTAATTGTTGAACCTTCGTCAAACAAATACGCAGGCTCAAAATTGGCGATGCCTTCGCGCTGGATCATCTGCACGCGCAGAACCTTCCGCTCTTTGTCATCTTTGATCAAGTTGGTGGGCAACACTTGAATTACCACATCAGCATATTGCTTTTGCGGGTCAATGTAGGCGGTAAAATCCGGTTTGCGAGCATTGATCGCAAACAGCACGTCTTCGTAACGGTGGCCCCGTTCCGCCATGTCGCGCTGGATTTTCCAAGCAATTTTTACCTCGTCGCTGATGTCGAGGTAGACGCTGAAGTCGAGGAGCGATCGAACTCGCTCGTCGTACAGTGGATGCAGCCCCTCAATCACAATCACGTGATTCGGCTCTACCCTTTCGGGCGGGTCGATCATACCGGTTTCGTGGTTGTAGATCGGCTTGTCGATCGCGTGACCTTCTTTGAGCGCCTTCATTTGCTCGGCCATCAGGTCAAAATTGTTCGCTCTCGGGTCAAGGGCTGTAATCCCTGTTTCCTTGCGCTGCTTGCGATCGAGACTGTGATAGTCGTCAAGGCAGATTACAGTAACGAAATCTTCCCCGAACAAATCTGTCAATCGGCGCAAAAAAGTAGATTTTCCGCATCCGGAGTCTCCGGCAACGCCAATTAAAACCACGCGATCCGGCTTACTGGTCATAGTTTCCCTCTAACAAAATCACTGTTTACTAACTAACTCAAGTCTAGATTCCACAAAATTTCAGCCCCCCGATAGCGACAAGCAGGCTTTGTGCGGCTTTGCTACCCCGAGAGGATCGAGTTCTCACCAGCATACAGCAGTATGTTGACTGCCTGCCCGGGAAGACCCAAGCAATCTTCAACGCAAGTAATTAATACTAACTTTAGCGGTTAATCTTACCAGAATGCGTCCGCCCCCTACAAGCTCAACCTCATTAACTGGTCAAATCGTCCTTATAGGCTGTACTGCATTTAAATTGTATATTTCAATCCAACATTGCCCAAAGAGTCAAATCCTCGAACCCTCTGGCGAATCCCCTTCCCCCTGGAACCCTCTCCCCGAATCCCCAAATCAGAAGGACTTATCGGGGCAGATCCCCCGATCGGGTAAAATATTGGCAGTACGCAGACAACAATAGCTATAGGTCAACAGCCGAACGCAAAGCGGGCTCGGTGAGCGCGGCGTTCGGCTAGTAGGGAAGTGGAGACGCGAGCGATCGCAACTTCAAGACTCCCGCCGGCGTGGCGAGGCCCAAAAATTGGCGTGACCAATTAGTCCCGATGGCCTTAAGAAAAAAGTAAATTGAGTCTAACGTCACATTCTCTTTCTTTATAACTCTGTATCGTGAAGGAAAATCAACAAATGTACAGCCCAAGCATATCTGGTGTGGCGGCCAACTCAGAATCAGGCAGCCGCATCTTTGTTTACGAAGTGGAGGGTATGCGTCAGAGCCAAGCAACTGACCAAACAAGTAACCCGATTCGCCGTAGCGGCAGCGTATTTATCTCCGTGCCCTACGATCGCATGAATCAGGAAATGCGCAGGATTGCTCGCATGGGTGGAAGAATTGTCAGCATCCGCCCCTCAAACAGCGCTCCCGAAACAAATGGCAAAGCCGCACCAGAAGCAGGGCTACAGAGTCAGAAATCTGGAGAAGAAACTAAGCCCATGACTCAAGCCAAGGAAAAAGTTCAGGTTCCTGTTAACCTCTACAAGCCGGCCAATCCCTATATTGGTAAGTGCATTTCTACAGAAGAATTGGTCAGAGAAGGCGGCGAGGGTACAGTCCGTCACGTCAAATTTGACATTTCTGGAGGCAATTTGCACTATCTCGAAGGTCAAAGTATCGGGATTATTCCCGATGGGACGGATAAAAACGGCAAACCTCACAAAATTCGGCTTTACTCGATCGCCTCCACCCGTCACGGAGACGATCTAGACGACAAAACAGTCTCTCTGTGCGTCCGCCGCCTAGAGTACAAAAGCCCAGAAACCGGTGAAAAAGTCTTTGGTGTTTGTTCGACTTTTCTCACTGGTTTGCAACCTGGAGATGATGTCAAAATCACCGGCCCCGTAGGCAAGGAAATGTTGTTACCCGACGACGAGGAAGCCACCGTGATTATGATGGCTACCGGTACGGGTATTGCTCCTTTCCGGGCTTATTTGTGGCGGATGTTTAAAGAAAACAATCCAGATTACAAGTTCAAAGGTTTAGCTTGGCTGTTCTTTGGAGTTGCTTACACTCCCAACATTCTCTATAAGGAAGAGTTGGAGCAATTGCAGCGCGAGTTCCCCGATAATTTCCGCTTGACTTATGCCATCAGCCGCGAGCAAAAGAATGCTCAGGGCGGCAAGATGTACATTCAAAACCGGATTCAAGAGAACGCAGACCAATTGTGGGAATTGGTTCAAAAGCCGAATACTCACACTTATATCTGCGGTTTGAAGGGTATGGAAGGCGGAATTGATGAGGGAATGTCGGCCGCGTCTAGCAAGTACGGCGTTGACTGGGCTGCCTATCAGAAACAGTTGAAGAAAGACCACCGTTGGCACGTTGAAACTTATTAATGTGTTACCTGATTTAATCTGATTTGTAGGGTGGGCTTGGCTCGCCCTACAATTGTTTGTAGGGCAATTGTATCCGGCTTGTAATATCATTTCCGGTTACACCGGAATGATGTTGACTGTTGACTGTTCGCTGTTGACTGTTCGCGGTCAATAGTCAACCGTGAACTCAAATTTACTATTCCGATGCTAACGGATTTGATATAAGGTAGGGAATGCGTACCCTACAATACTATTTTGATTGCTCCGGTACGCCAATAGCCTACAATGGTTGTGGCTTAATTGAGTTTCTACGGGTCAAAGTCGTGGCTTTCAAAATTGGTTTGTTAGGTTTGGGTACAGTTGGCGCGGGAACAGCAGAGATTTTGCTCTCCCCAGACGGTCGCCATCCGCTGTTGCAGGAATTGGAAATCTATCGGGTGGGAGTGCGCGATATTTCTCGAACTCGGTCTTTACAATTGCCAGAAAATGTGCTGACAACTGACCTAGAAGCGATCGCAACTGACCCGGAAATTGATATCGTAGTAGAACTGATTGGCGGATTGGAACCGGCGCGATCGCTCATTCTGCAAGCTATTGCCAGCGGCAAGCACGTCGTCACTGCCAACAAAGCAGTTATCGCCCGCTACGGTAATGAAATCTTCGAGGCCGCCAACAAAAAAGGCGTTTACGTAATGCTAGAAGCTGCTGTCGGCGGCGGCATTCCAGTCATTCAAAGCCTGAAACAATCCTTAGGTGCAAACCGCATTCAAACTGTCACCGGCATCGTCAACGGCACAACTAATTACATCCTGACGCGGATGCAAACAGAAGGCGCAGACTTTGCCGAAGTGCTCGCCGACGCCCAGCAGTTAGGTTATGCTGAAGCTGACCCCACAGCAGATGTAGATGGATTAGATGCGGCCGATAAAATTGCTATTTTAGCCTCGCTAGCTTTTGGCGGACGCATCAAATTAGCAGATGTTCATTGCGAAGGTATCAGAAAAGTTAGTGCGGCTGATATTGACTACGCCGACAAGCTGGGATTTGTGATTAAATTGTTGGCTATTGCTCAAGAAACCTCCCGCTACAATGGCAAGCAAGCGGAGGGAGAAAGCGAACTGCTGTCAATTCGAGTGCATCCTACTTTTGTGCCGAAAACTCATCCGCTGGCAAGTGTCAACGGGGTTTACAATGCAATTTTAGTCGAAGGAGAGCCGATCGGGCAATTGATGCTGTACGGGCGCGGCGCCGGTGCCGGTCCCACAGCTAGCGCCGTAGTATCTGACATTATGAATGTGGCGGCTATCCTGAAAACCGAAACTGTTCCGATTCCCCATCCTTTGCTGAGTTGCAGTCACCAACACTACTGCAAAATTGCTCCGATGCAGGAACTTGTTACTCGCTTTTACGCTCGTTTTCTGACGCGCGATACTCCGGGGGTAATTGGCAAACTCGGTACTTGTTTCGGCAACCACGAAGTTAGTTTGGAATCAGTTGTGCAGACGGGAATTCACGGCGATTTAGCAGAAATTGTCGTCGTGACTCACGATGTTAGAGAAGGTAATTTTCAACTAGCACTTGATGAAATTCGCGCGATGGAAGGAGTCGATAGTATTGCTAGCACGTTGCGAGTTTTGTAAAAGTGATTGGGTAGGGGCGGGTTTTATCTACAATGTTTGCTAATAATTGACAATCTCTCAAACCCGTCCTCTCACTCTATTCTCTTCCTCTGCCTGCATCGGCGTTAATACCTTGTCATCTGCGGTTAATACTTTCTCTTTTTTTAACCGCAGATACAGGCAGATTAACACAGATTAACGCAGATTAATTAGATCGATTTCTGTTGCACAGTCCGTGATTGTTGAGTTTTCGGCGAAACGGTAAATGTCATGTAGATTTTTGCCTTTTGATACAAGTAAAAGTTAATTTAGATTATTCGTTGTGCGGTGGCGGGTTTATGTAGATTTTTTGTATTTATTAAATATTGTTGGTAAAACCGGCGGCTACCAGATAATGAAAGGAACAGAATTGGATTTTGTCGATCGCCAGACGGGAAGGCACTTGCTAGATTCTCTCTACGAAAAGTTTGCAAAACCCCAACTGCACGATACTTTTAAACCCAATAATCCTTCAATTTACATTCGGCACGAGTCAGGGCAAGTTATTGATGGAAATTATATCATAACAAAAGTGTTTGAAGACTCTCGCACTGGTTTTTATGCTGAAAGTCGCGTCCCCATTTCTGGCAATAATCCGCCTGTGCTCGTGATTCGCGGCTACGGTTCTTGGTATCCTTTCGATCGCGTTTTGGAAGATACGCCCGATGTATTTGTGGCAAAACTAGAACGCCAGTTAAAATCGGCGCAAACTGCGGGTGCTATGGATTGGATAAAGCAGCAATTTTACAGCGGAAATCCGCCGGATGTCATCGGAGAAAGTTTGGGCGGCAAAGTTGCTCAGCAAATAGCAGCAAAATACCCGGATTATATTCGATCGACTGTAATTTTTAATTCTTTGGGAGTTTCGGAAAAGTTAGCTAAAACTTCTACTGCTAATAATGTTTTTCACTACTTTACTTTAGGCGAAAGGTATGCTTTCTGGGCAAATGGAGGCGATTACATACCGGGAACGATTTTTGTGATTTCCCCCAAAGGCAACAACTGTTGTTATAAAATCGAAGAGGCGATCGTCGGAATGGCGCGTTTTGAAGGCAGGTTTCTCAAAAGGCGCGCGATTTTGGCTATATTGGCTCAGTGGCTTTTGCTAAACAGACACAATGCGATCGTCCTCAACAAGCGCCGGCCAGTAGTCGTTCAGATCGATCGCACTCAATTGCAAATTTTCCGAAAAAAGCGCTTTGTTTAAACTCAGACAGAATTGCTTTAAGCGGCAGATGGCTGGTTTTCCCGCGCTGCGACTCCCATAAGCAGACAAAGTGCTGCGATCGCTCTTAGCAAAATTGTAACATCTCGATCGCCAAACAAGCATCTAAATCTAGCTGTAAATATCTGCGTATATCTGCGTGCATCTGCGGTTAAAAATTCTACACAAATTCTCCCTTAGCTACCATCACCACCTTACCGCCCACCAAAACTGCTATTTCCCCTTCATTTTGGGCTGCTTGTAACAACAGCAAAGAAGGTCGCTCGATTTCATAACCCTGCTCAACTCTGACATCAATCTTTGCTGACCCATAATAAGCATATTCTACCAAATATCCAGCCAAACAACCGTTAGCACTTCCCGTTGCCGGATCTTCTGGAATTCCTAATGAATGGGCAAAAACTCGCACGCTTAAATCATTAAGGTTGCTGTAGGTTTCTGGGCAAAATATCAAAATTTCTTTCGCTTCCATTGTATCAACTAGCTCAAAATATTTATCTAAGTTGACTTGAGCTTTTTTGAGCGAGGCGAGAGTTTTTAATGGGACAATTATAAACGGCACTCCCGTAGAAACTTCTTGAATTGGGAAGTTGGCATCAATTTCATCAGGTTCTAAATTCAGGACATTTGCCAGACTTGCGGCTGATAAAACTTGACCAAAACTAGGCGGGTTTTGTCGCATCCACAAAATATCTGCCGATTCATTGTGATAATTAAAAGTAACTGGAATTTGACCGACGGCTAGATTGAGAATTACTCGATCGACCTTTTCGCGAATAATCTCTTGCTGCAACACAAACGCAGTGCCCAAAGTCGGATGACCGGCAAAGGGCAATTCCTTCTTGGGCGTGAATATCCGCACGTCATAGCCGCCATCTCGCGGATCGGGCGATCTAATAAATGTAGTTTCTGAATAATTGATTTCCCTCGCTATCTGCAGCATTTTGGTCTCAGATAGTTCGGCAACTCCCGCACCGCAAAATACAGCGAGTTGATTGCCAGCATATTTTGACTCTGCAAACACGTCAACTATATAAAAATTCACATTTCCCTCGTTCAACAGTAGTTTGTGTAGCAGCGGTTTCAACAGCCGATTATTTCTTGTTACCAGGCTCTGCCTGGTAACAGAGATCCAGAGGCTCTGCCTCCCTACTTCAAACAGCGAATTGCCTCCAACATTCCTCTGGCTTTATTGAGCGTTTCTTCGTACTCCATATCCGGGTTAGAATCAGCCACCAAACCAGCGCCTGCTTGCACAGAAACCGAATGTTTATCGCCTCCTTGAGAACGAACAACCATAGTCCGAATTGCGATCGCACTATTCAATTGCCCCTCAAAATCATAATACCCGTAAACCCCAGAATACGGCCCCCGGCGGCAACCTTCCAACTCGTGCACAATCTCCATCGCCCGAATCTTCGGAGCACCGCTAACCGTACCCGCAGGAAAACCAGCTTTCAACAAATCCCAAGCTGTCTTATCCTGGGCCAATTCTCCCACCACATTGCTCACAATGTGCATCACGTGAGAATAACGCTCAATCCCCATTAATTCGTCAACTTTTACAGTACCGTTTCGGCAAACTCTGCCTAAATCGTTCCTACCCAAATCAACTAACATGACGTGTTCGGCAATTTCCTTCGGATCTTGCAGCAATTCAGCAGCCAAAGCCTCATCTTGTTCGGGAGTTTTACCCCGGCGGCGAGTGCCGGCAATCGGTCGCAAAGTTGCAATCTTTTTGCCATCAGCAGTGTTTTCCGCCTTCACCATAATCTCGGGACTAGAACCGATAATCTGCCAATCTCCGAAATGAAAATAAGCCATGTACGGAGAAGGATTAATCAGACGCAAAGAGCGGTAAAGTGCAAAAGGATCGCCGCTGTATTCAGATTCCAAACGCTGGGAAATAACTACTTGAAAAATATCTCCGGCTTTGATATAATCCTTAGCCTTTAAGACATTGGCACAATACTTTTCACGGGTAATATTGCTAGTGTAAGCCAATTCTGTATTTCCGGTTGTGGAACGGGCATCTTGCCCGTTATTGGGAGGTGTCCATTCTATGAGAGTAGATTGCTGGGAAAGTGGCGACTTCAGCTTATCAACTAACCGAGAAACCCGAGCGCACGCTTGCTGATAAGCCTCGGCCAAATCAACGCCAACCTCGCGCAAATCCGCATAGGCTACAGCCCAAATTTTCCGCTTCACCTGGTCGAAAATCAGCAAATTATCCACCTGCATCCACAACCCATCCGGCAAATCATTCTCGCTGGCTGGATACACGGGAACTCGCGGTTCTATCCACTTAATTAACTCGTAACCCCAAAAACCGAATAGCCCGCCAATTCCCGGCGGTAACTGCGGCAATTTCACCGGTTTGTAAGGCTGCAAACATTCAGTTAAAGCTACAAACGGATCGCCCGCAAACACTTTTTGCGAACCATCGCGGTAAACTTGAGTTGTGCGAGATCCCCTTGCCTCCAAAATCCACAGCGGATCGCACCCTAACAAACTATAACGCCCAAGTTTTTCCCCGCCTTCGACCGACTCCAGCAGAAAACTGTAAGGTTGACCCGCACAAACCCGATACCATGCAGACACCGGCGTATCCAAATCAGCAACCCATTCTTGATACACGGGTACAAAATTGCCTTGTTTCGCCAGTTCCGAAAATTGTGAGAAATCGGGAAATATCATATATATCAGAAGGAAGAAGGAAGAAGGAAGAAGGAAGAAGGAAGAAGGAACAAGGAAGAAGGAACAAGGAAGAAAGAAGAAGGAAGAAAGAAGAAGGAAGAAAGAAGAAGGAAGAAGGAACAAGGAACAAGGAACAAGGAACAAGGAACAAGGAAGAAGGAAAATGCAATCTTGGCAATGATTTCAGTGATTCAAAGCGTCCTAACCGTCTTGCTGCTCAATAAACAAAAGACGGAAGCCAACATCCCTCCGGCGAGTGATACTCGCCAACTGACATCACCGCCAGCGGCTTGATGGCGCGCAGCCCTTCTTGCAAGCACCAGCGAAACAAACTTGCATACCTCAGCGGCAAAAGAAAAGAAAGCAATTCTTGTGAACTGTACGCAGCAGCCCCCAAGAGCAAAGCCTGCATATCGGCTTCTGTTTGGGCGACGCTGTGGCTCAAAGCCGACACCGCACAAGTATAAGCTACAATCCGACCTTGTTTGCAAGCCACGAAGGGAGAATAATCATTTAGGGCGTCTTCAATCTCCGAAGTTCGATCGCACCTGCAGAGTTTTTCGCACAAAGCAGCGCATTCCTCAACATCCTCACTAGCCATCGGGCGCACCTCAAACCCATAGGGAGGCTGGCTGCGAAACTTCCCCTCCATTAAAACTAAAGGTTCCTTCACTTCAAAACCCACAGAAGCGTACAGCGACAGCGAAGCCAGATTAAAAGATTCCTGAAGCAAACGGATGCCCCGACCATCCTGTCCCCGTTCCAGCAAAGCTTTCATGATTTCCCGTCCCGTGCCGCGGGCTTGAAAAGTTCTCTCGACAGCGACAGGCGCGATACCGCGAATCGGGTTGCGTTCGTCCATAAACCCGCAGCCGACAACCGCACCCTCCCTCTCGGCTACTATGCCAAAACACAACGGACTTTCGATCAGAAGGTCAATAATTTCAGTTGAAAACTCCAGCGTCGGACAATATGTAGGGAATTGATGGCGATCGGAAATATCTTTAAACGCTTCATAATTAATGCGAGCGCAAACATCGATATCAGAAGGCTGCGCTCGCCTGATTGCGACATTCATTTTTAATTTAACGATTAACTTTTAATTAGATTTGAATTTTGCAGTAGTATTCGGGCGCTGCAGCCGACGGCCTCCTGCACCCGAATACTACTGCAAAAACAAGTTTACAAGCTGAGCCGTCCAGGGAATATTACCTATGTTTTGCTCAGCCATGCAGTCATCGTCTAAGGATCGAAAGTCTTCTTACCGCTGAACTTCAGCTTAGCCGGATTTGGATTGCTGCCAATATTGCGGTCAATCTTACCGTTGTAGGGACGACCTTCGTTCACCTTCTCAGGGAACACGCCATCTTTGGGATGCAGGTACTCAGTAGAACCGTCGGGAAACACGCGGTAAATTTTGTAGTTCGAGATTTTGAATTTAGCCCGCAGTTGCTGACCACCCAAAGCGATGCACTGCTCCTTCCGGGGCAGATACAGCAAGTTGTCGCCTTGACGCATAATCGCAGCGCCACCTGTAGGCATTTCAAACACCTGTTCCTTGGGGCTAGTCCAAGTGATAGCGTACTTCTCTTCAACTAGCGCCTTGGTCAGCAAGCCGCCGGTGCTGCCGCCGAAAAGAGGGGGTTGTCCAGTGAGTTCTTCTGCCATAAACATATCCAAAGGATTTTTACGGCATCGTATCATCATGACGCGACACGGCTGTGGAAATTGTAAGGAAAGTTAACAGTTTTTTGGCGATCGATCTTTTCTGATAATTGATAATTAGTAATTAATAATTGATAATTGGTAATTTCCTCCAAAGTTATAAAACAGAATTAGAAAGCACGAATCCAGAAAAAATAATAAAAAAAATAGCAATGCTTCGAGTGCGCCAACAGCACCAGAAGCCTCGCACCTTCCTCGAATTCCCTCCACACACGATCGCACAATTTACCGCGTCAACCCTATGTCAAGAACCCAGGGCTGTTTCATTCTTTGTAGGGGTTCTTCACTCGGGAAGAGCCCCAATCCCTGAAACGCCTGCAAATCGTGGATGGGGAGGGTAGGCACGGGGGCACTACCCCTACAAAACCCTGGTTTCCCTGAGAATGAAACCGCCCTGGTCAAAAACCACTTAGGGTCATAGCCGCGCGGAATTTGACTCAAAGCAGTCCAAGTTTCTTGATTAATAATCCCGTCGATCTCTATCCCAAAGCTTTTTTGAAATGCGCGAACAGCTTTCTCCGTCAAAGTAGAAAACTCGCCATCAATTTTACCGCCATAGTGCTTGGAAATGCTGAGAACTTCCTGAACATTAGCGACTGCTTTTCCAGAACTGCCGAATCTGAGTATCGGCATATTAACTGGATTTTCAGTATCAAGCACCTGCCAAGTGAGCGGCCCGACAATACCGTCCGGCGGCAAGAACACCCGAAACTGAAACAGTTTCACAGCAAATTGAACTGATTTGTTAAAAATTCCTTTAGCAGGCTGTCGGTAAACGCCCAACTTCGTTAGCAGTTCTTCGAGTTCCAATACCGCTTTACCTTGAGAACCTAATTGCAGTTGCGGCTTTTTGCCTATAGCTTGAGTAGATTTCATCTGGGTTGTGGATGACATAATCGATTTTGCTAAATTCTCAGTTGAAATATGCTTGTTGCAAAAATCGTTTTCCGGGCAAAAAATTTTTAGATAATTAGGTGGAAATAAATCTCGCGCAGCCGGGGCGCGTGCGTGAAACTACTTTACTCGCCGGCGTACATCCTCAGCTTTACTCAACTTGGGCAATCTGGTCTGATACATCAGTGTTGAATCTTGTTAGAAAATTTTACGCCGTGTCCTCCGAATGCGCGTATCTTGGCTATATTCCAATAGCTAGAGCAATGGGAACGATCGCGATCGCGATCGTTCCCATTGCTTTTTCAGTTTTGCGTTTTTATATTAAGTTTTGCGTTTTTATATTAAGTTTTGCGTTTTTATATCTTAAAAGTTTTAAACCCTACTATTATTTTTTTGAAAAAACGTAATGAAGGACAGTAATCTAGTATATCAAATTTTTGTGAATGAACACTCTACCTAAAGTAAGAAACTCTCCAAAAATCCACTTTATCTCTGGGCTGCCTCGTTCGGGTTCTACCTTACTCGGAGCCTTACTGCGACAAAACCCCCGGTTTCACGCGAGTATGTCTAGCCCTGTCGGGAGTCTGGTCAGCCGAATCCTGGAAGCGATGAGCGAAGACAATGAGTTTTCCGTTTTTATCACCCCAGAGCAAAAACGGGCATTGACCTTAGGGATATTTTCAACGTTCTACGAGTCCCAAGCAGATAAAGAAGTCATCTTTGATACGAATCGGTTGTGGTGTAGCAAATTGTCTTTAATTCAAGAGCTATTTCCCACCTCAAAGGTGATTTGCTGCGTGCGGAATGTGGCTTGGATTATGGACAGTATCGAACGGCTGGTGAGAAAAAATTCCTTTGATGTTTCCCGCTTATTTAATAATCCCAACGAACGCGCAACTGTTTACACCCGGACTGAAACCTTAAGTCAGGGGAGTAGGTGAGTAGGGTTTGCTTACAACGCACTCAAGGAGGCTTTTTATAGCGAATACAGTTCGCGGTTATTGTTGGTTGACTACGACTTGTTAGCGCAAAAACTGGATAAAGTTTTGGCTCTCATTTATCAATTTTTACAGGAGGAACCGTTCAATCATGATTTTGAAAATGTCCAATATGATGCACCATAATTTGACAGCTAACTCAACCTGAAAGGGCTGCATACAGTCCGTCCCAAGGTCGAGTTGCGATCGCGCCAAACGATTTTACCGCCAGATTTATTTACCCAGTTTAATCAGTTGTCTTTTTGGACAAATCCTAGCAATAGTTTGGCGAATTTGATTGTTGCACAGCCAATAGACCCAACGGTTAAATCCTAGTTTCCCTTGTTAAGGGATGAAAGTTTCACTCACTCAAACAACACAACAGGGAAAAAATCAAATGACAAACTTCACCGTTAACCAAACTACTGATGACGGCACTGGCTTAACCGCAGGCACCCTCAGTTATGCAATCCTCCAAGCCAACCAACTCCCAGGGGATGACACCATTACCATTAATAATGATGTCCGTTTCACTGGGGTAGTAAAGACGCTGGTCAACAGCAACATCACTATTGTGGGCAACAACCACAGTATTAGCGGCGATGCTAATAACAACGGCATCAACGACAATGGCGACGTGCGCTCATTATTCATTCTGTCGGGAACCGTCGGTATTTCTAACTTAACCATCACCAACGGACGGGCTAAAGGCGGAGATAGTAATCCAGGCGGCGGCGGCGCTGGCATGGGCGGCGGCTTGTTTATCTCGGATGGCAATGTTACCCTCACCAATGTCGGCTTTACTAATAACGCTGCCCAAGGCGGTAGTGGCAATGTTAGTGGACGGAGTGTTGGTGGCGGCGGTATGTTTGGCGATGCTGGCGGTGCCGGGGGCGGCGGGCTGTTTGCTGGTAGCACTGACGACAACGGTGGCTACGGCGGTAACGGCAACTACGGCGGCGGTGCTAACGGTGGCTTCGGCGGCGGCGGCAACCCCGGTGGTGGCGGCGGCTTCGGCGGCGGCGGCGGCGGCAGGATTGGCGGCTTCGGCGGCGGCGGCAACGGCGGCTTTGGCGGCGGCGGCGGTCGCGGCGGCTTCTACGGCTTTGGTGCCGGCAACGGCGGCTACGGCGGCGGCGGCGGTGCGGGCAACGGCCCGTCAGCTAGCTTCGGCGGCGGCAACGGCGGCAACGGCGGCGGCGGCGGTGCTGGACTAGGGGGTGGTATTTTTGTCCGCACAGGCTCTTTAACCCTCAACAACACCAGCTTTACCAACAACACGGCGAATGGCGGCACAGGTATTAACTCAGGTCAAGGCTTCGGTGGGGCAATTTTCATCATGCAGTCCACCACTAATACTAACGGCAACAACCAGGGAATGCCGACTACCCTTGGCACTGTCAGTTTCACAGGTTCCTCTACCTTCAGTGGCAACAGTGCGGCGAATGATGCGGGGACTCTGACTAATAACGATGATGTTTACGGCACACAAGTACCTCCTACTAATCAAGCCCCCGTTGCTGTTGATGACAGTGCTTCCACATTCTTTGGTACTCGCGTCAACATCCCAGTTACTACCCTACTAGCCAATGATACCGATGTCGATGGCGACCCCCTCAGCATCACTGGTGTCAGCGGTGCTACTAACGGTACTGCCGTGCTGAATAATAACGGCACACCCAGCAACACCGCAGATGATTTTATTGTCTTTACCCCAACTACTGGATTCAGTGGTAATGGCAGCTTTAACTACACCCTCAGCGATGGTAGCCTCACCGATATTGGTAATGTCACCGTTGCCGTGGGGATTAACCTCTCTGGTGGTAATAACGACGACTTGCTCAACGGCACAGCAGGCAATGATAGCCTCTCTGGCGGCAACGGCCAAGACACCCTCAATGGCTATGCTGGCAATGATACCCTCAAGGGCGGTAACGGCGCAGATCACCTCAAAGGCGGTACTGGCAACGACATCTTAACCGGTGGCAGTGGTTCTGATACTTTCATCTTCGCCGCCCTAGACGGCACCGATACGATTATCGACTTTAACGATGGAGTCGATTACATTGGTCTGTCCGGCGGTTTGACCTTTGGTCAACTGTCCTTCTCTGGCAGCAACATCATTGTTACCAGCACCAATAAAATCCTGGCAACGCTGACGGGTATTAATACCACTACCCTCACATTGGCTGATTTCAAGACGATTTAGGATTACAGCCCTTTTGGGTGATTGGTGATGCGATCGCATTTTCTTTTCATCGAAAATGCGATCGCATTTTCGTCCATAAAGCGTATTTAATCAAAGGCGCTTAAAACAACAGGAATCATATCAATTCCGGTTGCACTCCTTATGATATAGAGGACACGGCAGTGCCGTTTCCCTACCGCGATTCATTGTAGGGACACCGCACTGCCGTCTCGAAAGCTGTGGGTAATATTAATGCCGATGCTTGAAGATATCGGAATTTATCTAACAAATTTTCCCCCAATCCGCTGATATTTATCTCAAATTCAGTGACAGATAAGCTATCAAAATCGTCTAAATTTGGCTCTCAATTCCGTTTTGATTTTTGGTAATTATCCTGTCTAATTTTAGGTGCATCTTTAGGCATTTCCCGCATCAACTCTATTTCCCAATGTACTCAGAACTGGATCTTCTGACCCTTGGAAGCTTTGCTAAAAATTTATTGACAAGCGAATTTCAAAGGTGGTACCCGCCACGTGATTTATCCGTGGAATCAATCCCAAATCGCAAATCTAAAATCCTCAAGAAAGAGCATTTATCCGTGGGGTAAATCTCAAATCTCAAATCTAAAATCTAAAATCGATTGACCATCTTGGGTAAGTTTGATATCATCGATCTAAACAGTGGGAATAGTAAAGTGAAATTCACTCCCTCTATCTTTTCCAGGCGAATCTACCCAAATTTTACCTCCCCAGCCGGCAACAATCTGTTTGCAAATTGCCAATCCCAAACCAGTACCCCCGGTGCTGCGGCGCAAAGCTCCTTCTTCTTGATAAAATCGATCGAACACTACTTTTAAACTATTCGCCTCGATTCCCCTCCCCGTATCGGCTACAAGCACTTCCACCATCTGAGAACCGTTGAAGAACGCTCTTATGGTCACGCTTCCCTGGGGTTTTGTGAATTTGCAAGCGTTGTCTAGCAGTTTGGAGAGCACCTCCACCAACCACTCTCCGTCTGCTTGTACTAAAGGCAATTCTGCGGACACTTCGGCGATAATTTCTGGTAACTGTCGATCGACTCCGCCGCGCGATCGCACGCTGCTGAGGGCCAAATCCACGCATTCTTGCAGCGTCAGCGATTCTACATTCCATTGGACTCGCCCGCTTTCTAAGTGAGAAAGAGTTAAGAAATCCTGCACGAGTTTCCGCATTCTATCGGCATCACCGAGGGCAGTTTCTAACATAATTTGCCGCAATTCTGCGGGCATATCAGGTTCGGAGTTCAAACTTTCTAGACACACTTGAATCGTAGAAAGCGGAGTCCGGAGTTCGTGGCCGGTGATGGCAATTAGATTGCTGCGAGTGCGGTCTAATGCTTCTAATTGTTGGTTGAGTTCTTCTAAATGAGCGTAGGTTTCGGCTTGAATTAAGGCTGCTCCGAGTTGGGTTGCGATCGCCTCTACTAACGCAATTTCGTCTTCTTCCCAAGCCACAGTCGATCGGCACTGGTGCATTTCCACCATGCCCAAAACCCGCCCCTGATAAAGCACTGGCACCATTAACCAAGAGACAATTTCCCACTTTTTTACAGATTCCCTCAGGTATTTTGTATTGACAATCAGGGGGTGTTGTGCTGTATCTTGGATGTAAACTCGCTCTTGCCGCGCCACCGCATCCCTCCATATTTGATTTTCCTGCAAAAGCCAAGTCTGATTTACTAGAGAACGAACACCCGGACGCAAAAACTCGCCATCGATTTTGACGGCAATATCTGCAGGCTTGCATCGATAAATTAAACACCGGCTTGCTGACAGGGCATTTCCCAGTTCTTGCACTGCGACTTCGACGATTTCTTGCGGGTTGAGAGACTGTCGCATTGCCGTTGTAATTAAGTTTACGAGGCGTTCTTTGCGTTCCTGGGCGGCGATGGCGGCGTATGCTTTGAGCAGTTTGTGCTGGCCGGCTTGCAAGTAGGTGACTAAGCGTTGGGCAAAAGCGTCGCTCAATTTGGGAGTGGGAATTTTTGAGTCTTTTGGCGCAGTTTTGTCGCCTTTGGCGGCTTTGTTCGCGGCGGATCTCCGCGTTTTTTTCGGTGTTTGGATCAGATTGTAGGTAGTTCTGGCTCGATCGATCTTTTCGGCCAATTCCGGGCGATAATTGACAATTTTATCCAGCAACAATGCCGCCGCCTTGCAGCTTACCTCGCGGTCAAAAGTCCAAATTCCTTCAAATCTGCGAGATTGATCCATCACCAGCGGCCCGCGATCGTCCTGGTTTTCGAGCGGCACAATTTTTTCTTGACAAATCAGGCAAGTTGAGTATTCTTGCCCGAGCACCACTAAGTGCCACTCTTTACTTAATCCGTCCTCCGGTGCAAACGCCACAGTTTCGTGACACTCCGAACCATTTTTAAACTCAGTTTCCGGTGCTGCCAGCACGTATACCTGAGAGGAGCGCGAGGCAATTCGTCGGTAGCGGTGAGCTTCCTGGCGGTAGAAGCGCTCTCGCTGAAAGCTGGCAATGACTAGCGGTTCGTCGGAACCCGCCAAAACCAAGTCTTCCATCGCGTGAGACAGGGCTGTCATGGAAGATTTGAAATAAATTTGTGCCCGCAGTTGGGGCAAAGCTTGCAGAAGTTCTGCCAGTAGTGAAATAGGGACGATCATCTAGCCTTAAACGTGCATTTTTGCCGATGACAAAACAGGATCTATAGGAAGTTTAGAGCGAGTCCTTCTCAGTATGTGATACATTTATGCTTCATAACACGACTGTTTAAGTCATATCATGCTAGCCATATCATTTAGACGAATCTAAGCAGAGGTATGCCTCCAAGACCTTGAGTTCATCCCAAAGTCACCTGTTTTTACCTCTAGGTTTTGACGCCAACTCATCTATTCAGGCTTCGATTCGGGCGTTAGCACTCTCACCATTCAGACTTGTTAGGCACCGCTTGCGGATCTCTTGCATTATACTATTCTTGAGCTATTTGATATCAGTGCCATCAGTATCGGTTTTTGGCTCGGTTTTTGGCGATCGATCGGGCTGATCGGCAATTAAACTTTCAAAAATCACAAATAATTGGCTGTTAGTTTTTAACTAACAGCCAATTATTTGGAGGACTTATATCCCATCTGGTTAGCTCACAAGGATACCGAGTCCGCGAGCATCATCGCCATATCTTAATCTCGCACTGCACGGAAAATTATTATTCCGACTGCCAGCGAAAACGATTTTCACCAAAAGCTATGAAGAAAAAGGGTTTCGGACACCTAGCGGGTAAGTCCTATATTTTTTTTTGAAGCATCGCGCCTGAGTATAAATGCTGCGGCTGTGGTTGTATCAGGCTAGTTCGCCCCCTTCGTCGTTGCCGCCCGGAGATGATTTGTAGAGAGCATCTAATTGTTCGCGGGCGTCTTGGACAGTTAGCGAACGCATCACTAACAGCGGCTCATTGACAATGTTTCCGTGTTCGTCTAAAAGTTCTGGATGCGGTACAGATTGAGAGCGAGGATAGGATGCGTAGCGATTATTTTGTCTGAATTGTTGAGGGCGCTGAGACTCGATACCCACGGTGACTAGACTGCGGATCAAGTTACCGACTGCCACAAAGGCAAGAACGGTAAAAGCTAAAATATAAAGCAGGTGCAACATTATTTTCTCCTCCGGGCTAAACAGCCACACAGCAATTTACAAAAGTGTTTCAGCAAGTAATAACTTATTAACTGGAAATCTGTTTCAGGTTGTCAAGTCAGCCGCCACATTTCCTGATGTTTGGGATTTGATGGCAACTTTAACTTTAACTCGCTTCTTTATTTTCCAGGGGGAGCTGACTGCAACGAGCGAAAGCGGGCCGATACTTGCCAGCATTCGGCGAGCAGTCTGTGCCACGGCATAAGTGCTGCGGTTTCAATCCCAACTTGACCTACCGTTGCTTGAAATAGAGCTTTAGCCGCGCCTACTTCTTGCTGAGCCTGTTTGACTCGCGCCAGCAAGTCTGATTGATCTTCGTCGCTCAGAAAGGGAATTTCCTCAGTTTCTAAGAGCTTTGTCGATCGCTCAAACCAGTAATTGAAATCCTCTAACAGCGGTTCCAGTATCGCTTTGAGCAATTCTGATTCGGGCAAGTTGGAATTAAGCATGGATCAAAGTTGGGTTATTTATCATTATAGTCTTAAACGGTCTTTACAATCTGTAACATATTTTTAACAATATTTCAAGAATTTAACAACAATTAGCAGGTGGGTGTGAATAAATTTAACGATGTCAGCAGCCATTTTTGAGTCGAAATCCCAAAATTCTGCCAAAAAATTAGTTCGCGCTCTCATATCAACTCCGGTAGCATCGGAATTAATATTACTCACAGTCAGGACACGGCAGTGCCGTGTCCCTACAATTAATGGGGGTAGGGACACGGCAGTGCCGTGTCCTCTATATCATTCCGATGCAACCGGAAACAATATCACGGGCGATGAGAAACCGGGTATTTTCAGGCAATACTTTAAAAAACCGGGTTTCTGAGAGCTGGAGTGCGGGACGCACTAAACGTCGCAACCCTTACCGAAAGCATCCAGGATACAAGCCCCCGGATTCATTCGGAAAGCAGACTCAGGACCGGTGAAATAAAAAACCTGTATCCGATGAAACTTGCCTAACGTATTTATCCGTGGGGTCAATGCTTCAATCGAAAATCTAAAATCTAAAATCTAAAATCGATTGACCGAAAGCATCCAGGATACAAGCCCCCGAATTCATCCGTCCAGAAATAAAAAACCTGTATCCGATGAAACTTGCCCAGAGAATTTATCCGTGGGGTCAATGCTTCAATCTAAAATCTAAAATCTAAAATCTAAAATCGATTGACGGGCCCTTGCTGCAATGAACCGGAGTGTCCCCCAGCCGGAAGTCGGCGCTTGCGGTCCCAATCTGAGTAAGATAGAAGCAACTGCAACTAAATTAATTGCTAATTCAGCCGATGTCTAGCTCAGAATCCATGTCCGCTCCAGAAGAGTCCGTTAAAATTGAGTTGCCCCGCACGAGTGAGTCGGAATCACTAAAAAAAATTCGCCACACCACCTCCCACGTTATGGCGATGGCGGTGCAGAAGTTATTTCCCAAGGCCCAAGTAACCATCGGCCCTTGGATTGAAAACGGTTTCTATTATGACTTTGACACTCCCGAACCTTTTACGGAACAGGATTTAAAAGCCATTAAAAAAGAGATGATCAAAATCATCAACCGTAAATTGCCTGTAATTCGGGAAGAAGTCAGCCGCGAGGAAGCGGAACGCAGAATTAAGGAGATTAACGAACCTTACAAATTAGAAATTTTAGAAGGTTTGATCGAACCGATTACTATTTACCATGTGGCCGAGGAATGGTGGGATTTGTGCGCCGGACCTCACGTTGAAAATACCAGTGAGTTGAATCCAAAGGCGATCGAACTAGAAAGCCTAGCAGGCGCGTACTGGCGCGGCGACGAAACCAAAGCTCAGTTACAGCGCATTTACGGCACTGCTTGGGAAACCCCCGAACAATTAGCAGCATACAAACACCGCAAAGAAGAAGCCCTCAGGCGCGATCACCGCAAACTTGGCAAAGAATTAGGCTTGTTTATTTTTGCCGATCCGGTGGGCCCCGGTTTGCCTTTGTGGACGCCGAAAGGTACTGTTTTGAGAAGTATTTTAGAAGATTACTTGAAACAAGAACAAATCAAGCGCGGCTATTTGCAAGTAGTGACTCCCCACATTGCCCGAGTCGATTTGTTCAAAATCTCCGGTCACTGGCAGAAATACAAAGAAGATATGTTTCCGCTGATGGCAGAAGATGAGGAATCGGCAGCAAAGGAACAGGGTTTTGTGATGAAACCCATGAATTGCCCTTTTCACATTCAAATTTACAAAAGCGAATTGCGTTCCTATCGAGAATTGCCGATGCGCTTAGCGGAATTTGGCACGGTTTACCGCTACGAACAATCGGGAGAATTGGGCGGTTTAACGCGGGTGCGCGGCTTTACGGTGGATGATTCCCACTTATTTGTCACGCCGGAACAGTTGGACCAGGAATTCTTGAATGTGGTGGATTTGATTCTGTCAGTCTTCAAGAGTCTGCAACTGAAAAACTTTAAGGCGCGTTTGAGTTTCCGCGATCCGAACAATTTGGAGAAGTACATCGGTTCCGATGAAGCTTGGGAAAAGGCTCAAGGTGCAATCCGCCGCGCGGTGGAAACTTTGGGAATGAATTATTTTGAGGGAATTGGGGAGGCGGCTTTTTACGGGCCGAAACTCGATTTCATTTTCCAAGATGTCTTGGATAGAGAATGGCAATTAGGAACTGTTCAGGTTGATTACAATTTGCCTGAACGTTTTGATTTGGAATACGTGGCTGAAGACGGGACTCGCAAGCGCCCGGTGATGATTCACCGCGCTCCTTTCGGTTCTTTGGAACGCTTGATCGGGATTTTGATCGAGCAGTATGCGGGGGATTTTCCGCTGTGGTTGGCGCCGATTCAGGTGCGGTTGTTGCCTGTTAGCGCGGAGTTTTTGCCGTTTGCGAAGGAAGTGGCGGCGAAGATGAAGGCGCTTAATATTCGCGCTGAGGCTGATGAGGATAGCGAGCGTTTGGGTAAGTTGATTCGCAATGCTGAGAAGGATAAAATTCCGGTGATGGGTGTTGTGGGTGCGAAGGAGGTTGAGGCGAATAGTTTGAATATTCGGACTCGGGCTTCTGGGGAGTTGGGGGCGATTTCGGTTGATGAAGTGATTGGGAGGTTGCAGGGGGCTATTAGTAGTTACGGCGATTTTTAGGTTATTTTAACCGCAGATGCACGCGGATTAACGCAGATGGTAATTTGGATTTATCTGCGTTTATTTGCGTTTATCTGCGGTTAGGAAGTCAGGGATTTGTCTATAGGGAATGTAGCGCCAATATCGCCCGCCTATAAATTGCTGAGATATAATTAGATGACGTAGAGTGGCAATAAAAAGTAATGGCAGATATTCAAATCAGCGTCGAAGGACGAGATGCAGTTGCTGCTACAGAGGAACTGTTTGCGATTTCTGGCTTGTCGGGAAATTGGGAAACAACCGGGGATAATGAGAAAGAGGGAACTTTAGCAACTATTGGCGCTATTGTGGCTGTTGTTGGCGCAACTGTAGCAATAGCAGAACAAATTCGCAAGTGGTATCAAGAATATAGAAAAGGCGAGTCTGGCAAAAAGATTGAGAAAGTTTTGATTGTTGGTAGGCGCGGACGGCGGTTGCTGTTGGAAAATGCCACGATTGAGCAAATTAAGCAAATCCTGGACGAATAAACCTTTTAGGACTTATCCACGGGTGGTTATACCAATTTTTTATGAGGCTGCATAGAATCCGATCCCCCCTAGCCCCCCTTAATAAGGGGGGGACAAGATTGCGATCAAAGTCCCCCTTCTTAAGGGGGATTTAGGGGGATCGAGATATGTGCAACTTCACATTAAATTGGTATCAGAAACCGGGTTTTTCGGAAAATACTTCGCTGTAACTGGCAGATTTGCTCAAAAACCCGGTTTCTTTGGTTGATTTTTAGTAATCGGGAGGTAGAGATATCCGAACCAGAGGGGAAAATACCCGCCAACAAGAAAAACAAAATGGTATTTACCTTTAAGCTTATTCAAAATAAGACTTATAAATATGAAAATCCTACACCTAGACCTCAAAAGTGTTCAAGATAATTATGTTGAATTTCGCTATTTTTTAGACAATCCCAATCATTATGAATCGAGGCGGCTGTGTCTGACAGAAATTGCCGATTTGATTACATCTGCCGAACGAGACTATTATGTGGCTATACCAGAACCCTATCCTGTGGCGGGAAAACGTTTATTTGACTGGCTTGATGGCACGGAACGCCTGTTTTCTCGGAAAATTGCAGAGTTGGGTAGAGAAAGCATTATTTTAGCCATCGCTACGGCAGAAAGACTCGCTCATTTGCCTTGGGAAGTGCTGCACGATGGCCAGAGTTTTTTGGTAGCAAAACCCCTGCCCATTCTGCCGGTTCGCTGGATGTCTTCGGACAGCATTAAAAAGTTGTCAGTTGATGAAGCCCCGCCGGAAAATAGAGCGCTGAATCTCTTATTTATGGCAGCTTCGCCGCTGGATGTAGAACCTGTGCTGGATTTTGAGAAGGAAGAAGGATTGATTCTGAAAGCCACAAAGGATGCGAGACAAGATTTAGCGCTAATAGTTGAAGAAAGTGGCTGTTTGACCGAATTGGGATATTTAATTGATAGTCATGACAAGGGATATTTTGACGTTTTCCATTTGACAGGTCATGGTACTATTAATGATAGCGGTGAACCGCGTTTTTATACCGAAACAGAGACTGGTCAAAAATATCTAGCTAGCGGTCAAGATATCGCTAATTCATTTAAATCTCGTCTTCCTAAACTACTATTTTTGTCGGGTTGTCGGACGGGACAGCGTGGCAAATCCGGGTTGATTCCTTCCTTGGCTGAAGAGTTGCTGAGTTTCGGCGCTAAAGCTGTTTTGGGTTGGGGCAAAAAGGTGAGAGAGGAGGATGCGACGGCGGCCGCAGCAGCGCTATATAAGAGTTTGGCGGCAGGCTACCAATTGACGGAGGCTTTGGGCGAGACTTATCAAGCTTTAATTACTCAGGAGGCGCGAGATTGGCATTTGTTGCGGCTTTATGTAGCGGGAAATATGCCGATCGATTTGGTTACGACTGTGAACACTCGCGGGCGGAAACGCGCACCGAAACCGACGGTTACAGAGCAGTTTTTGGATGCTGCGGGGCAGCAGGTAAAAGTCCCAACTCGCGAAGCTTTTGTGGGACGGCGCAGGCAAATTCAAAACTGTTTGAAAGCATTAAAGTTTCCCTCCGATCAAGTGGGTGTTTTGATTCACGGTATGGGAGGTTTGGGTAAGAGTAGTTTGGCTTCTAGATTGTGCGACAGATTGACGGAATTTGACAAGATTGTTTGGTCGGGAAAAGTTGATGAAGCAAGTTTGCTGAGTAAGTTGGGCGACAAGTTACTGAAGTTGCAGCGAGAAGCTTTGCAGCGAGATGATGAGGAGTTGAAATATCGCTTGCGCGACCTATTTTGGGCTTTGGAAGAAATGGCAGAGTTTTCGGATAAAAAGGGTTCGGGCGGGAAGGGGAAGCCGTTTCTGTTGGTTTTGGATGATTTTGAAAATAATTTAGAATCGCGACCAAATAGTGGCGATTATGTGTTACTGCCGGACATTGCAAGGATTTTAGAGGCTTTGGTTTGGGCAATTCAAGAAACTGATGCGCCTCACCGTTTAATTCTCACTTGTCGTTACGATTTTGATTCGCGGCTGTTGCGGGATTTCTACAAGCAGTCTTTGGATGGTTTTAAAGGCGCAGATTTGCAGAAAAAATGCAGTCAGCTTGAGGCTTTTGCGCCAGGATCTAAGGTGGATGAAAAATTGAAATCGCCAGCACAGAATTTGGCAGATGGAAATCCTCGGTTGTTGGAACGTTTGAATTTGGTGTTGCTAGCTGAACAACTTGATGTAACTGCGATTTTGGAACAAATCGAGAAGACAACTGCGGAGTTTCGCGAAGATATTTTGAATCAGGAATTGTTGAAGCAGCTATCACCTGAATTGACAAATATGCTGGAGTTGGCATTAGTTTATCAGTTACCGGTACCGAGGGAAGCGATCGCGGCGGTGTGTACCAGTATTGTCGATCTTGAGAAAAATATCAACCGCGCCATAGCCTTGGGTTTGTTAGAAGTCAGTCCAGATTCATCGCTGCGAGTACCCCGGATTTTGTCGCTGAATTTGCCGGAGGATAGCGAAGGTTTGCATCGAGAAGCGGCTGAGGTTTTGTATCGTCTCTGGTTGGAGGAAGCGGAATATTCTACCGAGGAACAGGCGTTAGAAATTCATCGGTTGGCGATGCTGGGAAAGGTGGAAAAGATTTCGGTAGAAATTGCAGCGGTTTTGACAAGTCGGTGGAAGAATCAAAGTCGATTTCGGGAAGCTGTGAAAACTTGTCAGGAGACTTTAGCAGTTTTTCCAGATTATCGCATTTTCCACAGTTTGGCTCGTTCTCAAGCTGAATTGGGTGAAACTGATGTAGCAAAAAAGTATTACCAACAAGCACTAGATGAGTGCCCGCCCGCCGACGAAATAGTAAAAGCAGCCATTCTTCACAATCTAGCAGGAATTTATGCGACTCAAGGGGAATTAGCCAAGGCGATCGCACTTTATGAACAATCTCTCGAACTTAAGGAAAAGATTGGCAATGTTCAAGGGAAAGCTGCTACTTTGCACTGTCTAGCAATAATTTATGCCAAGCAAGGGGAAGTAGCCAAGGCGATCGCATTTTATGAACAATCTCTCGAACTTCACGAAAAGATTGGCGATGTTCAAGGGAAAGCTGCTACTTTGCACCAACTAGCAGGAATTTATGCCAATCAAGGGGAAGTAGCCAAGGCGATCGCATTTTATGAACAATCTCTCGAACTTAAGGAAAAGATTGGCGATGTTCAAGGGAAAGCTGCTACTTTGCACAATCTAGCAATAATTTATGCCAATCAAGGGGAAGTAGCCAAGGCGATCGCACTTTATGAACAATCTCTCGAACTTAAGGAAAAGATTGGCAGTGTTCAAGGGAAAGCTGCTACTTTGCACGAACTAGCAGGAATTTATGCGGATCGAGGGGAAGTAGCCAAGGCGATTGCACTTTATGAACAATCTCTCGAACTTACGGGAAAGATTGGCGATGTTCGAGGGAAAGCTGCTACTTTGCACAATCTAGCAATAATTTATGCCAATCGAGGGGAAGTAGCCAAGGCGATCGCACTTTATGAACAATCTCTCGAACTTGACGAAAAGATTGGGGATGTTCGAGGGAAAGCTGCTACTTTGCACGAACTAGCAGGAATTTATGCGACTCAAGGGGAAGTAGCAAAGGCGATCGCATTTTATGAACAATCTCTCGAACTTACGGGAAAGATTGGGGATGTTCGAGGGAAAGCTGCTACTTTGCACCAACTAGCAGGAATTTATTCCAAGCAAGGGGAAGTAGCCAAGGCGATCGCATTTTATGAACAATCTCTCGAACTTGAGGAAAAGATTGGGGATGTTCGAGGGAAAGCTGCTACTTTGCACCAACTAGCAGGAATTTATTCCAAGCAAGGGGAAGTAGCAAAGGCGAGTGCACTTTATGAACAATCTCTCGAACTTGAGGAAAAGATTGGCAATGTTCGAGGGAAAGCTGCTACTTTGCACCAACTAGCAGGAATTTATGCCAATCAAGGGGAAGTAGCAAAGGCGAGTGCACTTTATGAACAATCTCTCGAACTTGAGGAAAAGATTGGCAATGTTTCAGGGTAAGCGTCTCTCCCCTTCCACAATTAACTTAAGGGGCGAGACCAGCCCTGTCAAGGTAGGTCTTAAAATCTCTCTAATACTCTAGGGAGTTGAAATTTAGGCTGTAGGCTTGAAAAATT
>NZ_JAUBVJ010000036.1:0-11036 GCF_036702785.1 Microcoleus sp. AR_TQ3_B6
CGCCCGTCCTTTTTGGACGGGCGGGACGCCCATCCCACTTTCAAGAGTGGAAGTTATTTAATTCTCATTCCTTATTAATTTTTGTGACTGAGCATCACCTAGTTGTCCATTCTTAAAAATTGACGTTCGGACATGAGTTATAGAAATTTCCTAAAGTAATGCTACAGTTAGTAGGTGTCTGTGTTGTAAGTTAGTACCCCAATATAAGAAATAAAAATGTCAGTCCTGTGTCAAGATTGAAATTCGGGAAACAGCACCAGAACTGAAAACTCTTCTGCGTCAAGAGAAAGATGCTCAACGCTAGGAAAAACTGCAAGTTTTAGCTTCTTCCGTACTGAGGATGCTAAATTTCTAGGAAAATGCCAAAAAAGTAAAGCTCGCGTTTCAAAATTGTTAAAATTCCTCAAACCAAATCCGCTACGTTTTTATGACGCTTATACTCAACAAAGCGATCGAACAACTCAGAAACAGAGATTGATTCTTGTTTCTGTGGCTGGTACTTTACCAGGGAGGGGTCAAAGTTGCCACTAGCCATGTCGAGTTCAATTTGGCGCGCTTTGATGGAGGCGACTTTACGATTGACGATCGTATCCGGCAAGCCGATGTATAATCAACACCGTTTTTCTTCCCATGACCATGCCAACCGTAGCCATTCCTTAAAGTTTTCTACATTTACAGAGCCTTTGGGCCTATCGCAGATTTATCGCATTGAATGTCTGCGATTGTCAGTTCTTGTCACCCCCTTTTATTAAAAACTATAATCACAGTTTTCTTGCACATACAACAAAACCCGTTGTGTCAACGGGTTTTTATTATGGACACAACTGGACTCGAACCAGTGACCCCTACGATGTCAACGTAGTGCTCTAACCAACTGAGCTATGCGTCCTCACGGATTCCTAATGTAGCAGAACATTCGATCGAATGTCAAGCATAAATATTCCAGGACTTATCGACTCAGCGTCAAGAAACCGGGTTTTTCACCGGGTCAAGGGCTACAAGCAAGTATTTCCGTCAAAAAACCCGGTTTCTGCGTCCGTGTCAAGCCTCAATATTCGATCGCCCCTAATGCCCAATCCCCCGCCAAATCTTCACAGTTCGATCGCCCGCACCGCTAGCCAAACTCCCCCCATCAGCACTAAACGCCACCGACAAAACCTCCCCCCCGTGTCCGGTCAGAATTTCCAGCAAACCCCCCGTACCCGCATCCCACAAATAAATCGTGCCATCCCGACTCCCCGTCGCCAAAACCCGACCATCAGGACTGAACGCCACACACAAAACATCCCCAGAATTGTCCCTCATACTCCGCAACAGCGTCCCTCGCCCCTGTGCATCCACCCCCCACAGCTTCGCCGTACCGTCCCGACTGCCACTAGCCAAAATCAATCCTTCTCCTACTCCCCCCCTTACCATGGGGGGGCTGGGGGGAGTCGGGCCCGCAAGCGAGTTGGGGGAGTTCGCAGCAAAAACGATCGCCCGCACCCAATCCCCGTGCTCGGCCAGAGTACAAATCGATCGACCTTTTTCCCAATCCCACAACTGCACAGTCTTGTCCCGACTGCCACTGGCCAAAAACTCCCCGCCAGCACTAAAAGCCACCGCCTCCACCCCGCCAGCGTGACCGGTCAAAGCCGACATCCGCCTTCCCTTATTTAAATTCCACAACTGCACAGTTTTGTCCCGACTGCCACTAGCCAAAACCTGACCATCCCGACTGAAGGCCACAGCAGCAACCCTGTCAGAATGACCAGCCAAAGCGTACCACCACTTACCCTTATTCAAATCCCAAATATGAATCATTTTGTCCCGGCCGCCACTAGCCAAAGTCGCGCCATCAGGACTAAACGCCACACAAGTCACCCAGTCAGAATGACCCGTAAGAGTGTACCACCGCTTACCCGCATCCAACTTCCACATCTCAATCGTCTTGTCCTCACTGCCGCTAGCTAAAGTCGCGCCATCAGGACTGAAAGCTACCGAGGTGACAGCATTAGAATGCCCTACCAGAGTATGAACACACCTCCAAGTAGGCGCGCGTGCGGGTACAACCCGCTGCATCGGCGGCACAGGTATAATTGTGCCTGCAACCGTTGGCGGCACTGCATTCTGCACCACAGGCGTCCTCTGCGGCACGGGAATTGTAGGCGCTGGTAGGGGCGGTGCCCCCGTGCCCGCCCCCGCCGACTGCTGTGGCTGCAAATCTTTCAATACCTCAGCTACAGATTTGTAGCGGCGACTGAGACTTGGTTCGATCATTTTGTCGAGGATGCGACTTAATTTCGGATCGATGGGAACTTTCAAAAAGTCTCGCCAAACCCAAGCATCTTGATTGAAATCGAACAAATCAAAAGGAGATATTTGAGTCAGCAAATAAATGCAAGTTACTCCCAAACTATACAAATCGCTGGCATAAACCGCTTGACCTCTAATTTGTTCCGGCGACACGAATTCGGGAGAACCGATGACTGTACCAGTTTCTCTCAAACCCTCCACAAGTTTGGCAGCGCCAAAATCAACTAAAACTAATTCCCCGGTTAATGTTGGGTAAGTATAAATGATGGGAGTTTGAGAAATGCGACGGCGGATAATATTGGGCGGTTTAATATCTCGGTGAATTACACTGCGATCGTGCACGAACTGCAATACTGGCAATAAATCCTTCAGCAGACTGAGAATCTGACTTTCGCTGAAAGGCCCAGTCCGCGCCAACTCTTCCTGTAAATTCTGACCTTCTATAAATTCCTGTACCAAATACTGATAGCGTTCCTGCTGAAAGTGCGCCAGCAGTTCGGGAATTTGCGGGTGTTTCCCCAACTCGTCCAGCCGCACCGCTTCTCGGTTGAATAATTCTGCTGCTTTTTCGCTGCTGCTGGTACCTTGGGATAGGGGGAAAAACTGTTTAATTGCACAGCGCGGTTTTGAGGGTTTGTCTTGGTCTACTGCTAAAAAAGTGCGGCCGAAACCGCCGCGCCCGAGGGGTTTGATGGCGCGGTAGCGCTCTCTGAGCAACAGTTTGGAGCCGCAATTCAGGCAGAATTGGGTACTATCGGCATTTTGCGGGTTTTGACAGGCGGGGTTTAGACAGTAACTCATAACTGAAGCGAGAAGGAATCAGCACCATATGTCTATGATACTGACGCAAAAGGGCGATCGACTCTCGCGTTACAATTATAATCCTGGACGCACGGGCGGCCAGAAACCGGGTTTTTAACCAAAATATATGCTTCAAACTTTCAATCTCGGTTCAAAAACCCAGTTTCTTTGTTCGGGTGCATAAGTCCTAAATTAGAAATTAAAGAACTGAAGTCCTTACTACAAAATGGTTAGTAGTTATGACTTTAATCCTCATAATTTAAGAAGTCGCTTTCACTTTCAGAGCATACTCTTTAAACCTTTCCAAGTCAGCCATAAGAGTCGATTCAACTACTCGCGCTAGAAATGAATTGTCCATTAATTTTGCCAGCCAGCCGGGAACTCCATAAGCTACCGTCATTTTGACAATGCTGCTGCTTTTGCGATCGTAAAATCTGATCGCACCCCGATTTGGCAAACCGTCTACCGATTCCCACTGAATTATCTGATTGGGCACGACTTTGAGAATCCGAGAAAGCCAGCTAAATTCTAACCCGCCAGTGGCGAGTTTCCAGCGCGACAATTCCGGGTTGTCTTCGAGAATCCGAACTGATTCGATCCACTTCATCCAGCGCGGCATTTGCTCTAAGTCTGACCAGAGTTGCCACGCTAATTCGATGGGAATTGCTACTTCTACTTGGACGCTGTGTTCTAACCAATCAGTCATGCGATTTTAGATTTTAGATTTTAGATTTTAGATTTCTGGTTCCCAGGCTCTGCCTGGTAACGCATTTCTAGAGGCTCTGCCTCGCGTTTTCTGTCTAAATACTGGAGGCGCAGCCTCCTGATAGGCATTCCCAGGCTATGCCTGGGAACGAGAGAAAACGAGAGAGGACTAAGGACTAATGACTGTAAGCTTCGAGAATTGCCTTAGCCGCTTGATGGCCTGAAAGTGTCGCTCCTTCCATACTATCAATGTAGTCTTGCTGAGTATAACTTCCTGCTAGAAAGAAATTGGCGATCGGAGTTTTTTGAGCAGGGCGGAAAACATCCATTCCTGGTGCTTCGCGATACAAAGATTGAGCCAGCTTAACTACACTGTACCAAGTCATGTTTAATTCTCGCGCTGACGGGAATAAATCCTGAACTTGCTTAAGTACGTGTTGGGCGATCGCCTCATTGCTTTGTTTAATAAACGGATCTCCCGGTGTCAGCACCAACTGCAGCAGCGAGCCTTGTCCTTCTTTATAATAATCCTTGGGACTTGCCAGCGCTAGGTCTGCAAAACAGGAAAAGTCTGCATCTGCTGAATACAGTAAATTATCGATTCCTACAGCGTGGCTCAACTGTTTGCGCTTGGCTTCGTCTTCCAGTTCCGTTACCCAACCGTCGAACCGCAATTGTACTGTAGCAACTGGCACCGCATCTAACTTATAAATGTTGTCAAATTCCGACCATTTGCGCCAAGCTGGGGGCAATATTTTCTGAATTCCTGGCACGTCGCAGGCGAAAACGTAAGCGTCTGCGGTAATCTTTTCTTCTGTTTCGCCGTTAGCTACTACCAAGCCTGTCACGCGGGTTTCTTCGCCTTCTTCAAACTGAATTTCTCTGACTCGGCGCCGCGTGTAAATTTTTGCTCCTTTCTTTTCCAAATATTCCACAATTGGTTTGTGCAAATATTCGTTGGGAGAACCAGCTAGCATCCGCATGACAGAGGCTTCTGTTTTTGATGCAAAGAATTGAAATATTGTCAACATACACCGGGCAGAAATATTTTCAGTATCGATAAAACCCAGTGCGTAGGCGATCGGATTCCACATTCTTTTGAGCGAGTTTTGGTTGCCACCTTGACGGCGGAACCAGTCAGCAAAGCTAACTTTATCCAAATCGCGGATAGTTTTCATGGCCCCATCAAAGTCTATCAAACCTCGGACGATGGGGCTAGTTCCCAGGGCGATCGAATTTTGAATTTTGTCTTGTACCGATAGCTGGGATGTAGTAAAAAATGCCTTCAATCCGTGAAACGGAGCACCGACGGGAAAGCGAAAATCCAAAGAACCAGTTTCGCCGCCTCGATTAATAAAAGTGTGGACGTGTTCTTTGAGGAGCAAATCGTCAAAAGCTCCCACTTTTTTCATCAGGGCAAATAAGTTATAATAGCAGCCGAAGAAGACGTGCAAACCCATTTCAACGTGATTGCCGTCGGGATCTACCCAACTGCCGACTTTGCCGCCGACAAAGGGGCGGGATTCAAAAATTTCTACTTCGTGGTCGGCATCCACTAAATCGACTGCTGTAGTCATTCCAGCCAGTCCCGCACCTGCGATCGCAACCCGCATTTTACCTATCCTTTACAGTATTTTTACAAATTGTAACAAAATTTAGAATTTCCGAAACATTCAACTAAAACAGCAGGAGTCCCGCAGTCTAACGGTACGACCTTGAGTGCCGGGAGGAATGCGCGTGAGGCTCAAGAGCTGAACAAATTATCTATAAACGCAGCAGAATTTCTTCAATACGTGATACAATATTGCCATGAAACAAGTCCTGACAGTATCTTGCAAGCTCCAAGTAACGCCTGAACAGTCCATCAAAATTGATGCAACCCTTCAGGCGTTCGCTAATGCTTGTGAATATGTGAATCAAACTGTGCCGCCAACTCTGACAAATGAATTGGCGATGCAATCCTTGGTATATCACAATGTCAGAGATATGTTTGGACTTTCGGCGCAGTTGGCAATCCATGCTATTAGACGGGTTTCTGGCAACAGAAAAACAGCTAAAAAAGATGGGAAGCCTGTCAACAAGTTTGCTCCTACTAGCGTTACCTACGATACCCGTATCTTTTCTTTTAGGGAAAAAGATTGGACAGTAAGTTTGACTACTACTGGTGGTAGGGAACGGTTTGTATTGGCTATCGGAAACTACCAACTTGGATTGCTGAAAGGTCAAAACCCCAAGACCGCTACTTTGTGTAAACGGAAAAATGGTAGTTACTATCTAAATATTCAGCTTGAATCTCAGCCTACCGAGCCGCCACCAAGCGATCGAGTTTTGGGTTGCGATTTGGGTAGGACTGATATTGCGGTCACTTCTGATGGAGATACATTTAGCGGTAAAGAAATTACCAAGGTTAGAAATCATTATGCCGAGTTGAGAGCAAATATCCAGCGAAAAGCCACGAAAGGCACACGGAGCACTCGGCGTAGATGTCGAGAATTGTTGAAACGGTTGTCGGGCAAGGAAAAGCGCTTTCAGACATTGGTAAATCACACTATTAGTCACCGCATCGTAACTAAGGCTCAAAACAAAAATCAAGTTATCGCTTTGGAAGATTTGACTGGAATTAGGGATCGCACAAATCAGCAGTCACGCTCGAAAAAAGAGCGGAGACTTAGTAATAGCTGGGCATTCTTTCAGTTGCGCCAATTCCTGATCTATAAAGCTATAAAGCATAGCGTAAAGATTTTGTTTGTTGAGCCTAGATACACTAGCCAAATGTGCCATAAGTGCAATCATATTCACCCTGTACAGGGTGAATCTTATAGAAACGGTAAAAAGTTTGCTTGTGGTCATTGTGGATGGAAAGGTGATGCAGATTTAAACGGCAGCAAGAACATTGCTGCTATTGGGGCTTTCGTAAATAAGCCCGAAGGTTCGAGATTGTTTTGCAATATGCAAGATCGTGTCAGGGCTATTGAAAGCCCACACTGTAACTGTATTCAGGTCAGTGCTGGGTAATTTACAGTTCATAAATGCCGATCGACACTTGTATCGCCCTCTGAATTCTTGCTAGGACATCGGCACTAAGTTGGCCGTAAGGGCATTGTTCCAGATAAGTCTTTTGGACAGTTATAATTTGCTCGCAGACAGCCAGCGAGTCAGATTCTCACCCTCCTTCACCAGCAGGAATTCAAACCCGAGTCGGAGTTTCGCCCCCTCTCAAATCGCTAGTAAAAGGGACAATCAGTACAGTACGGCTCAATTCATTCCGGCTATCTATGGAAACGACAGCAACAGGAAGCTTTTTGGTATCTCCGATCGTTCGCAAAGCTCTAACAAGATAAACTTCGCCTTGTCGCGGATAAGCTTCTGTCATTGTCTCACAGACCTTCCTCTATTAAAATTTCTTCCATTTGTTCCTGAGCCAAGGTTGCCCATTCTTCCTCAAACTCAATATCTTCTTGGCTGCGGTTTTGATAAAACTTCCGCAACTTATCTTCTATTTGCTTAGCGTACCAGAGACGGAGAGCTTGTTCGATCGCCTCCGTCCAATCATCAGTAAGCTGGTCTATTTTCTCCGCGAATTCAGCATCAAGGGCGACTAACACTTCTCGCTTTTGAGTAGAATTTGACATAATCATTTTCCTGAATAATTTAAAAACTACGGTGCGCCGCAGCGCACCTTACAAAATACGTTTACCTCTTCCTTCTCAAAACAGTCAACAGTCATTAGTCAACAGCCAACAGTCAACAGTCATCAGTCAACAGTCAACAGTCAACTAACTTTAAAACATTGGCATCAACTGAAGCGGCCCAATTCCCAACTCTTTAGCAGAGACCCAGCGCACCTCGAACAAAGCGACCATATCCTTAAACTGAGGCTGACCGCGAGAAGCACCCATCAAGCCTTTAGCAATTACCAAACCGCACCAACCGTTGGTAAATTTACAGCGACGCTCCCACTTTTGGCGAGCTTCCTGATGCACCGGATCGTTTTCATTAAACTCCCCAAATAAATACAGATCCCCATTTTTAGTTTGCAAAATACCCAAGTCATATTGCTCATCCTCAAAAGGATTTTCGCCCGGATTAAAACCAATTGCCTTCACCCCTCCAGCTTCTTTCAAATCCTGAATCATTGTTTTCGCCTTCGGATGAGAAGTTTGGATCATCACCACAGGCAAACCATCTCCGGCGGTATTAATATCAATTTCGGCACCTTGGTGAAACTGGACACTTGTACGCAGGAATTCTACGGTTTCCCAAGGTACGGCACCGAGACTCAAAAATGAATTTTGCGGCACCAAATCGTCCCGCAGCAGTGGCATTTCAAATTCATCATCATCATCATCATCATCATCGTCATCACCGAGCATCTGTAATAATTCCTCGGACACCTCGGGCATTGTCGAAACTTTAACGGATACCTGTTGAATTTCTCCGTCAGACTGCGGAACAGGGATGCGGTAGCGGCTGTTGAGATTGGGAAACGTCTCTGCTCCCAATTTCCGACGGCTGTTGCGGAAAAAGCGGTGAAATGCTTCGAGAGCCACTAACATCGTGAGGGCTTCTTCTTCGTAAAGAATCGATCGCAATCCTTCTAAAGGATGCAGGTTGCCGAAATTTGGTTCAATTTCCGATGGAGGTAAATCGGCTAAATCAATTTCTTCTTCATCGTCCTCATCAATATCAGTCGCACTTTCAAAGGTGAGAAACAAACAGTCTTGCCCTAAAAAAGCCTGTTCTAAATCTTCAAAAGATTCATCGTTGACGACTCGTTCTCGAAACCGCTTTAGGGATTCTAGAGAGCGGTACAGTAAAACTCCGTAATCCATTCTGCCTTGCCCCAATACGGACACGTAGAGGCTCGCGACATCCCACTGATTGATTTCAATAGATATAATTTGGTGTTCGCTCAAAGTCCGCCACGGAGCATCGTGCCAAATGTGAGCAGCTTTTTCGATTAAAACTTCAGCATACTGAGGGGGCAACTCAGGAGGTCGGTTGATTGCCACCTCTTCCATGCCGCGAAATATTTCGTCAATTAGGGGCAATTCCGGCACGTAGTCAATGGAAATGCCTAAATCTTGAAGTACGCCCCGCAGATAAAATTGAATTTCTCGGTTTTTGACTACTATTTTTTGCGGCCGAACTGCCGGAGCCGGACTTTGGGGATGTTCCATTGCCCGTAGCAGGGCGCGGACGATCGCCTCGGGGCCGGCATCTGGGCCTACCATGTCCATAGCCCTTACGACGCCTTCAGAGCCGTCCACCCAGAGAATGCACTCGCCACCTGCTTCTGGATCGTCGTCGTCCTCTAGCATCATGTGCGAGTCAGCATTAGATAAGGGTCGGCGGTCGCCCTCCCACACGCTGGGAATTTGAGGTAAGTTTTGTAGCCGACGAAGAGTAGAGCGATTCAGCGCTGCCATAGAGTAAGCCCGTTGGGTGAAGCATTGTTGCGGTGCCGGTAGCCGGTCAACCGCTGCTTCTCAATCATAAACCCTATAGGGGGAGAGGACATCCAGCTTGGGAACGCGGCACCACGGGAATTAAAAATTAGAAGGTAAAAATTCTGCCTTCAGCGTCTAACCTTATGCCTTCTGGCGAATGCCTGTACAATGGAGGGATAAGATTAAACTCTTAGCATTAGACAATCTCAGGAGTTCGGCAAATTATGACTCAAGCCACTTCACAAAAGCGGGGAATTCAAATGACGGACTCTGCTGTCCGTCAAGTTTTAGCTCTTCGAGAGAAACAAGGTAAAGACCTCTGCTTGCGGGTAGGGGTGCGCCAGGGCGGCTGCTCTGGTATGTCTTACGTGATGGATTTCGCCGATCCCAGCACTGTGAAATCCGACGATGAAGTGTTCGACTACGACGGTTTTCAGGTAGTTTGCGATCGCAAGAGCATTCTTTATCTCTACGGTTTGGTTCTCGACTTCAGCGATGCTATGATCGGGGGCGGCTTTAAGTTTACTAACCCCAACGCCTCTCAAACTTGCGGCTGTGGCAGTTCCTTTTCTACATAAATCGGAAAATAGGGCATTGGGGATTGGTAATTGCTAATTGCTGAGAATGCCTCGGACTGCCTTGCTGCGTCCGGCACCCAATGCTCTTTCCCATCTAAAATTTCAAATCCCAAATCTAAAATCGAATGACCCCTGAAGAATTGTTTAAAGACGGTTTCGATCGCTACCAAGCTGGCGAAGCCCCGGCTAATCTGATCCCCGTGTTTAAAGAAGTGTGCGAAAAAGCTCCCAAAAATGGCAATGCCTGGGCTAGCCTCGCGTGGCTCTACCTTTTAGAAAACAAACCCGCATCGGCTCAAAAGGCAGCAAAAACCGCCGTAAAATTGAACCCTCACGACCCCCAAGCTCGCATCAACCTAGCAGTAGCAATCCTCGAACTCAAAGAAAAAGGAGTGCGCCCCCACGTAGAAGTGGCTCAGCAACTGCTGATGGCTTCCGAAGAGTTGCTCGACGAAGTTAAAAAAAATTTTGAAGAAGGATTAAGCAGAAAACCGGACTGGAAGAGTCTCGCCCGGGTTAAACAGTGGCTTCTGGAGCCGTAACTGCGCAAACAATTCGACTGCGGGGCGGGGAGCGACGAAATTAGGTTTGCGGTTTATTACGACATCGTAATAAATCAATAAATAACTTTATGGAAAACTCAGGAAGTCAGTGCTAGTATTTGAAAACTTAGACGATTGACAAACCCGCTTAGCGGTTTTCAGATTTTACTACGATAACTATCTAGGAGTTGTAAAAACATGAGCACTGACAGCCACGTTAACATCAAACCAGCAACCCGCAACCACAAAGGTTTCTTTATTCAGCCAGCTTCTTATAAGTTGATGAGCATTGATAAATCCGGCTGGGCCTTGATTTGCATGGACAAAGCAGTTTGTCACTATGTAGATCCGGATGATTTGCAATTGCCAAATAAATCAGGAATGTCTGAAGGTTAATTCTGAAGTTTTGAGAGACTTTAAGATGCTTTATTTGAGTAGCTGCCCTCCATGGAGGGCAGCATCTTTTTTTGGTTAGTTGACAGTTGACTGTCCCTTGTAGGGTGCGTCGCTGCGAGATTTTCGAGTTGATCTGTAGATTTTTGATGGCTGCACCCTACGGTATCTAATGCTGTGGGTAACGGCTAAAATCAACCGGATTGGATGATTAATATCAATTCCGGTTGCACCGGAATTATTGTTGACTGTTGACTGTTGACTGTTGACTG
>NZ_JAUBVJ010000036.1:11136-34553 GCF_036702785.1 Microcoleus sp. AR_TQ3_B6
TGTTGTTTGACTTCCAGGCTCTAGCTGATAACGCAGAGAAAGGAGGCTGTGCCTGCAATTTTCCTCCGCAATTGAGGTTCTTCCTCGCTTATATCGCATAGCGAGGCTCGACCTCTGAACCAGTTCAATCTAAAATCTCAAATCTCAAATCTCAAATCGATTGACTGTGTTGTTTGACTTCCAGGCTCTAGCTGATAACGCAGAGAAAGGAGGCTGTGCCTGCAATTTTCCTCCGCAATTGAGGCTCTTCCTCGCTTATATCGCTGTATTGGCTCTTCCTAGGAAGCAGTTCAATCTCAAATCTCAAATCTAAAATCGATTGACTGTTAACGGGCGGGCCGAAAAACTCAATGATAGTTGAGTATTGACTGTTGATTCGATTTTACAATTCCTCAGCTAGCAGAGTTGATATAAATTGCCCGTAGCTTGCGGGGCCCGACGCCATCGCCCTCGATTTTGATATCACGGACAACACGGCAATTGAGGACACCGCACCGTTTCCCAACCCCAAAATAATCGATTTAATTGTAGGGATATGGCACTGCCCTGGGGAGCATCTCATATTTGTAAAAACACTTCTTCAGACTCCTTCATTCTTCCTCTTTCCTTGGGCCTCCTGCCTCAAAACTTAGATTTCTAGCTTGGCTGCTTTCATTGAGATGCTCCCCTGACCTGCCCTGACTGTCGGTAATATTACAGCAGATTGCAGGCTTATGGAGGAGAGTAGCGACAGAAAGTTTCATTCTTTTCGTTAATGTATAGCCTTTGGTGTACTCTACTTACTTACAATCTGCTGTATCCCTCTTTTGTCACGCTGAAAAAATAAAAATAAGAGCCAAATTTTTAACTGTAGATATAGCGAGCATTTGAGCGTTTATTTTCTAACAGAATGGCTGAAATCAGGATTTTTGGTAAAAGTCTTATGCTCTAAGCGTTCCTGATTATTTCTTGCCGAAAGTGACAAATGAGGGGTATATACGGTTGTGGAATAGCTTGCAAACAGTAGCCGATCGCGCTCAAAATAACGAAGTTACTTTCTATGAATGGCTTGAATATTTTGAGCAGATTTTAAAATAGCCCGAAAAAAACCTTTAAGTTATGGATTATTTTTTTGATTCACTTGATAGAGATAGTGAGAAAAATCTCAGCTAATAAGAATATAAAATTTTTCTAATAGGTGAGAATATTACTAACAAATTCGAGGTGTAACCTTCAATAAGCTTGATGGAAATGGAGATAGTGAACTATCAAAATAAGATTTTTGGAAAGTGGCTAATGATTTCTTTTTCACTGACCATCTTACCTTACCTGGATATTGGCTATTGGGATTTTATGAGCGATCGCAGGAAACACCGAAAGCGCTCAACTTGGCTAATAAACTAAAATGAAAATTATAAATAATATAACTCTTATATAGGTCTTAAGATATCAGGTTATCCTTCAGGCGTTTGCCTGAACGGAAAAGAGGTGCGATCGCTAAATCAAGAGAGTTATACTGCATCATACACGCCAAAATCTTATTCCTCACGCCTCGCTATGAGCAACATCACCCGCAAATTCAGGCTCCGCACGGCGCTAGTAGTGCCCTTCGTCCTGCAAATAATTGTCGCTGTTGGACTCGTCGGCTATCTTTCCTTCCGCAACGGACAGAAAGCAGTGAACAATATTGCCGATCAGTTGCGGCGTGAAGTGATATCCCGCGTCCAAGTCCACCTAAAAAGTTACTTAGCGAAGCCTCATTTAATTCAGCAAATTCATATAAATACCATTCGCCAACAGTTACTTGACCCCAGTAATTTTGAGCAAATGGAGCTTTATTTTTGGCAACAAAGCCAATCACTGGATGCAAATTTTGGAACCACTGCTTTTGCTAATACTAAAGGGGAATTTGTAGGTGCTAATAGGTCCGAGGGATACACAGTTGTAGCGAGTGAAGCAACCGGGAATGCTATCCGCAGATATTCAGTCAATAATCAAGGCGAGCGCCTCAAAATAATTCGCGAAAAACCCAATTATGATGCTCGGACGCGCGAGTGGTATAAAACTGCTGTCAAAACTGGTCGCCCGACTTGGAGCACGATTGAAGCTTCGGCATTAGGTAAAAGGCTCGATCTTTCAGCCGTCTCCCCATTCTATGACGATACAGGAGGACTGATGGGTATTTTTGTTACCGATCTTTCCCTAGCACAAATTAGTGACTTCCTGCAGAGTTTTACAATTGGTAAATCAGGTAAGACTTTTATCATCGAACGCAACGGGCTTTTAGTGGCAAGTTCAACTATTAAAGAACCTTTCACGCCCTCTGCTGATGGTAAAATAGAACGAATTATGGCTGATAAAGTCAGCGATAGTTTAACACAAAAAACCACTCAATATTTATTCGGTCACTTTGGTAGCTTGAATCAAATTGATGCTCCTCAACAGATGGAATTTTTTCTAAATGGTAAAAAACAATTTTTGCTAGTTTCTCCTTTTAAAGATGAATCAGGTATGTTAGACTGGTTAACGATTGTAGTCGTTCCCGAATCAGATTTTACCGCAGAAATTGATGCCAATACGCGCACTACCATCCTGCTTTGTATGGCTACTTTAAGTGTAGCAATTATTATCGGCATTCTCACCGCTCGCTGGATTACGCAGTCGATTCTCAAAGTTTCTCAAGCATCAGAAGAAATTGCTACGGGTAACTTAGAACAGCACGTTGAACCTACCAATATTATTGAAATCGAAAAGCTAGCAAATTCATTCAATAGCATGGCAAGACAACTCCAAGAATCTTTTACCACTTTAGAAAAGCAAAACCAAGAGTTAAAACAGCTAGATCAACTCAAAGACGAATTTTTAGCGAATACTTCTCACGAACTCCGTACTCCCCTCAACGGCATTATTGGCATTGCTGAATCTCTCATAGATGGTGCCACTGGAGATTTACCCCAAATTACTCAAGCCAACCTAAATTTGATTGTCTCCAGTGGTCGCCGTCTTGCTAATCTAGTTAACGATATTCTCGACTTCTCTAAACTGAGGCATAATAACTTAGAATTGCGGCTCAAACCAGTAGATTTGCGAGCAGTTACCAATGTAGTTTTGACCCTTAGTCAACCCCTAGCTGCCCAAAAAAGTTTGACACTAATCAACTCTATTCCTGCCGAATTTCCCCCCGCAGAAGCTGATGAGGAGCGCCTGCAACAAATACTGCATAATCTTGTAGGAAATGCTATTAAATTTACCTCTTCTGGGAATGTTATAGTTTCAGCAGAAGTCGTAGATTTGCCCTATCTCTCCTTGGCAAGGGGGGAGCAAGTTTCTACTCTAGCTATTACCGTATCGGACACAGGGATTGGGATTTTAGAAGAAAATTTTGACCGGATATTTGAATCTTTTCAACAAGCAGAAGGCTCTACGGCTAGAGAATACGGGGGAACAGGATTAGGATTAGCTGTAACGAAACAATTGGTGGAATTGCACGGGGGTAAAATTAATGTTAAATCTCAGGTGGGAGTAGGCTCCCAATTTACATTTACCTTGCCCGCTTCGACTGGTAAAGCTGAATTTAAGCCACAGAGTGCAGCTATCGAAAATATCCCAAATCTGGGTTTAGCAGCTACAATAAACAGCACCAAGTTACCCCTAGCAATCAATAATGAAAAATTGTTCAAAGTTTTGATTGTCGATGATGAGCCCATTAATCGTCAGGTACTAATCAACAATCTCTCCCTATACAACTATGCGATTACAGAAGCTAGTAATGGACGCGAAGCTTTAGCAGTAATGGAAAATGGTTTTATCCCTGACTTGATTTTACTGGATTTGATGATGCCGCAAATGACTGGTTATGAAGTATGTCAAAAAATCCGCGATCGCTTTCCAGCTTATGAACTGCCTATTGTTATGCTCACTGCTAAAAATCAAGTGGCAGATATTGTGCAGGGATTTGAATCAGGAGCAAATGATTACTTATCCAAGCCGATTCAAAAACAAGAAATGCTGGCGAGAATCCGAACTCATATATCGATTACACAACTGACTTTAGCTTACGGACGATTTGTGCCACGTAATTTTCTCAAATTTTTAGATAAGGAAAGCATTATTGATGTCCAAATCGGCGATCAAGTGCAGCAAGAAATGACGGTAATGTTTTCTGATATTCGCTCATTTACAACTTTATCAGAAATGATGTCTCCTCAAGAAAACTTTAATTTTATAAACTCCTATCTCAGTCAAGTGAGTCCAGTCATCCGCCAGCATAAAGGATTTATTGACAAATATATTGGCGATGCGATTATGGCTTTGTTTCCTGATTCGGCTAATGATGCAGTCCAAGCTGCGATCGCAATGCAGAAACAAGTAGCCCTTTACAACGAACAACGCCAACAACAAGGTGACGTTCCTATCGCTATAGGAATTGGCTTGCATACAGGCAATTTAATGCTAGGAACCATCGGCGAATCAGAACGCATGGAAACCACCGTCATTGCTGATGCTGTCAATTTAGCTTCTCGTTTGGAAGGATTAACTAAGCTCTATGGAGCCGGAATTTTAATCAGCCATAACACCCTGTGTTGTCTTGACTATTATCAAGAACAATGCTTCCGATTTTTGGATCGAGTGATGGTGAAAGGGAAAAAGTCTGCCGTTGCTGTCTTTGAAGTTTATGATGGCGATCCTCCAGAACAAAAGCGATTAAAGAGACAAACTCAGGCACAGTTTGAAGTGGCGGTGTTTCTCTACTATCAACAAAAATTTCAGGAGGCACAGGGAATTTTTCAGGAAGTTTTACAAATCAATCCGTATGATAAAGCTACGATGGTTTATATCAACCGATGTGAAAAGTATCAACAGTATGGAACCCCGGAGGGATGGGAAGGTATGGAAGCTTTAAATGAGAAGTAAAAGTAGAAGTAGGTACTTAATGGGCGATCGCAGCTTAGCGATTTTTGATTGATTGGGAGAAATAAAGTTATGAGCGTTACCAAAACAGTCTGCCAAAAATTCCGTCTCCGCACTAAGCTGGTTGTGCCTTTCGTGCTGCAAATTGTGGCTGATGCTGGTTTAGTTGGCTATCTTTCTTTTCACAGCAGTTAAAAAGCTATTATCCCTCTTCTGTCACTCTCCGAGTATTAAAATGCTGATGACTCAAACGGCTGTCCGTACCCTGCAAGAGAGCCGCGAAACTGAGCCCGTGATATTTGTAGATACTTTGAATCGCACAATTTACAAAAATGTGCAGCGGATGAATTTATATCAATTCCGGTTGCACCGGAATGATGTTGACTGTTGACTGTTGACTGTTGACTGTTGACTGTGAATCAAACAACTGAAAATTGCGCCGAGATAGGTGGCGACTTGTAAAAATCATTCATGAATTGCCCTCTAATTTATCATTCCGATGCAGCCGAAATCGATATTAGAGAAAAGCCTAACTCTGGTTATTGCCAACTACGCCGATCGCAATATTAGCATCAGCCGACAGCACCAAGAAACCCTAGCAGTGCGTAACGGTGGGCAAGTTGAACGCATCGACACGTCGGATTTTGTCGATCGCCAATTTCAAGAATATTCTAGCTAAATTCAAGAGAGGAAGATGAGGCGGTTTCATTCGGCGGTTGAAACCGCTTCTACACAATCTCGTCCGCCTGCGCGGACTAATAGATTCCCAATTAGTTAATTAGATTTTAAGGCAAAAAGCATCTCAAGCTGAGCAGTTGTCGGTTCTGTAGAAGCTGTGGCTACGCTAATTCCTCGGAGAGAATTGAGCAATTCAGCGACGGGCGGCGAAACTAAATTTGGCTGTACTGCGAGCAAATATTGGTTAGCCCAAGACATGGTTTTTTCCATATCTATGTAAAAGTAACCTTGGTTGACTTGCGGTAAAGAAGTGGCGATCGCCTGAAAACTAGGACTGCTGCTTAAGGGCTGGGGCGGCGTCGAAGTAATCACATCGACTAAAGGGCCGCCGAAAGCTACAAACACAGAATTTTCATTCAGCCAACCGTGCCCGAATAAAGTGCCTTGCTGGGGGATTTGCCACTCGGTAACTTCTTTGCCTTGAACTTGTCTGGGGGCGACGCTGACTGTAGGATTGCTTTTGGCGATCGCATCAAGTTTTTTGAGGGTTGCTTCTGCAGCAGGGCGATCGCTGGTTTCAAAAATCATCGCCGCCCCCATCCCCAACTGAGACAAAATACCTCGATCCGAACCGATCGCCCCGATCGCAAATTCCCCATTCATCCAACCAAAAACATCACGGTCCGCGTCCAAATCCAACCGCTTAAAACTACTCCTCACCTGCTGAACTCCCCTGTCAACTTCCGGGCTATCTTTTGCCCTTGCCGTCGCCTGCGACCAAATTTTATCTAGTCCATTGCCGCCGACTAAAGCAATGGTTTCGCCGGGAAATCTGGGTAACAATTTCGATGGGACTTGTGGATTTTGCTGGACGAATTTAGGGTCTAACTGAGCAATAGTTTTTACCCTCAATCCCGAACTGTCCGCCCCAATTCCCGCTACCATTGACTTGACTTGTTTGAACTGGGAAAACAGTGTCCAAGGCAAGGGGATATCTGCGGGCAAATTAGCTTTCAATTGCTCAATTGCCGCAGGATAGTCAGCAATATAAACAGTTGCGATCGGATTCTTGACACCAGCACTCTCTGCAAAAAACTTAGTTGTGCTCTGCTGCGTAGCGAGGGAGGGTTCTCCTTTAAAAGTATCGATCGCCAATTCCAGAGGCTTTCTCAAAGGAGCCATGACTAATTGGTCGTTCAGCAAAGCCACACTGTAGCGCTTGCCGGTTGGCTCTGCAATCTCAGAAATTTTAACTCCTTTATACTCGGTTTCTTGAGTAGTTGCACCGGGCTGAGATTTTAATTTATTCGCAAAATTCCAAGCGCTAATTTTATTTTTGACGCTGAGTACAAGCAGCAGCTTAGGAGGCTCGGTTTTGGCAGCATCAGGGGGCAACAAAGCGACCATCGCCCCCCCCAGCCAAGGCTTTAAGTCCCTCTCAAAGTCGATTTGAGTGCCTGCCAAGCTTTGTTCTTGAAAGGTCTTCAAACCCATGCCGACCAACTTTTGAGCCCCTGGCGTGCCAAATCGCTGCAACTGGGCCAGCGCTTGGGGATTGGGGGAGATGAAGGCGGCCATCATTGCTTCGTCGGGTACAACTTTGGCGCTGTCTTGAGGGTTGGATACTTTTTGGCTCAAACCCTGGAAGTAAAAGTAGACCCCAGCGCTACCTGCTGCGACGATGGAGGCAGCAATTAGAAGCTTTGATTTTTTTGCTGGCATGGTTTGTGTTTCTCGCGTCCTTTATCAGTTTAATGAAAATACACTTGGCTTGTGGGGAGGCGATCGAGGCTGCTGTTTATTTTTGTATAATTCAAAACAAGTTTGGACGATCGTCTAAACTGCTAGAACTCTGCATTATTGGTAAAAGATGAAAGTAGCGATCGCGGGAGCAACGGGATTTGTAGGTAGCCGGCTGGTGGAGAAGCTGCAAGCTGCGGGACATCAAGTGGTGGTTTTGAGCAGGGATGCGGCGAGGGCCCGGCGAGTTTTTCCGGCTTCAGCTTATCCGAATTTGGAAGTTGTCGCCTACACTCCGGCGGAGTCTGGTGATTGGCAAAAGTCGATCGCGGGCTGCGATGGTGTTGTAAATTTAGCCGGGGTTCCGATTGCGGAGGAAAGGTGGACCCAGGCGCGCCAGCAAGAAATTCTCGACAGTCGCAAACTGACGACGGCAAAATTGGTGGAAGCGATCGTCAATGCTAATCCTAGACCATCGGTGTTTGTGAGCGCATCGGCGATCGGCTATTACGGAACCAGCGAAACCGCTGAATTTGACGAAACTAGCCCTGCGGGAAACGATTTTTTAGCAGCAGTTTGCAAAGACTGGGAAGCAGCCGCCCAACCTGCAAAAAATGCGGGAACGCGGCTAGCAATTTTGCGGCTGGGGATAGTTTTGGGAATGGGAGGGGCGCTGGCAAAAATGCTGCCACCTTTTAAACTATTTGCAGGCGGGCCGCTGGGCACTGGGAAACAGTGGTTTTCTTGGGTTCATCGCGAGGATGTGGTTGATTTAATTCTGTATGCTTTGCAAAATTCGCAAGTTCAAGGGGTTTTGAATGCGACAGCACCGAATCCAGTGCGGATGAATGAATTGTGTCAAACTTTAGGGGAAGTTTTAAAGCGACCTTCTTGGTTGCCGGTGCCAAGTTTTGCTTTAGAATTGCTGTTGGGAGACGGGGCAAAAGTTGTTTTGGAAGGGCAGAAAGTGTTGCCTAAACAAACTTTAGCTAGCGGTTTTCAATATCAATATCCGACGCTGAAAGTAGCACTCGAAGAGATTTTATCGGGAAGTTAGAAGTCGAATCCTCGTTGTCCAAGAAACCGGGTTTCTGCGATAATTTTGGCATCTTCACGCCCGATTTGGTGAAGAAACCCGGTTTCTGAGGCCCTGCCAACCATCCAAGAACGGGGTTTCTGCGATAATTTCCACATTCTGACGGCCGATTTTGCTAAGAAACCCGGTTTGTGAGCCGCCACGCGATCGCCCAACCATCCAAGAAACCGGCTGCCTGGCAGAGCATTTCACTCTTGCTGTGCCTCGCTCTTTCTCCTCGTTAACAGGCTCTGCCTGGTAACGCATATCCAGAGGCTCCGCCTCGCTCTTGTCCCTTCTTTTTCCCCTCCTTCTCCTCGTTAACAGGCTCTGCCTGGTAACGCATATCCAGAGGCTCCGCCTCGCTCTTTTCCCTTCCTCGTTAACAGGCTCTGCCTGGTAACGCATATCCAGAGGCTCCGCCTCGCTCCTTCAAACAAATCATCCGACTCAAAAATCAATCAAATCAACTGGCAACAATCCATCCTGACCCATATAATTTCGATAACTAGAATATCTCCAACAAGCTGGATCGTCAACATAGCCGCGCCTAACAGGATTATTGTGAATATACTCCAATTTTTGCAACAGCATTGCCTCATCCAAAATAGCTTGCGGGTGGAACCCTTCTTGCCATAGCTGATATTTTTGGTCTTTTTTGTGTAGCTTTTTATAGAATGCGAGTTGATCGAGGATGTTGGTAACTTGATTTTTTTCAAGCAAGTCAATTATGGAGCGAGCTGTAAATGATTTAAAATTTCTCATTTGCATTGACAATTCAGAAGAAGTTACGATTAAGTGCAAGTGATTTTCCATCAGGACGTAACCGTGTAAAGCTAAACGCTTCTCCCGTTGCATAAAACTTAAGGAATCTAAGACTATTTGTGCTATTTCTGCTTGATAAAATACAGGAATCCAGTTGATAATTGTAGAGGTGACGAAGTGCGGTTGGTTGTCGGAATATATTACTTTGTATCTGCTTCTTCCCATTGGGGCGATCGAGGGTTTGTTGGTGGGTTGGGGCGAGGCCCAGGCTCTGGATATGCGTTGCCAGGCAGAGCCTGGAAGGGAAACGAGGGAAGGGAAATCGAGGGTTTGTTGGTGGGTTGGGGCGAGGCCCAGGCTCTGGATATGCGTTTCCAGGCAGAGCCTGGTAACGAGGGAAATCGAGGGTTTGTTGGTGGGTTTGGGCGAGGCCCAGGCTCTGGATATGCGTTTCCAGGCAGAGCCTGGTAACGAGGGATTTTAAATTATCACATATCGTAATAATGCTGTAAAGATAAAAATCTTAATACTCATCTACAAACTGAGGATGAACCCACAGAAATTCGCGGCGTCTGTTCTGCACCCGCACCAAGCCACCAAAACCAGGATCTTTTGCTTTTAGCACCGCGTGTAATTGTCGCAAAATCGAGCCTTGGGCGCGGATGGCTGCTTCGCGCTGTTGCCAATCAGGGGCATCACTTTCGGTAGACAAATTAGTCGCTAAATCGCTTCCTTTCAAGATAGATTCGATGCTTTTTTGTCCGAGATCGAGTTCCTCTTCAATGCCTTTGTAGGTGGCTTCATCTAGCATTAGCTTGGTTGCTGAGGCTGCGACAGGTAAGACTAGACTCAGAGTTCCGGTCAAAATTTTGAGATAGGGGGCTGCTTTGGTAAACCATTTGCGCGGCACTTCCAATTCATAAACCCCCTTCTTCTTGTCGTTAGGATTTAAGGCGGGAACTGGTTGACGAGAGTGTTCGCACCAGAGGGTAATTTGAAATTTTGTACTTATCCATTTTGGGCGATCGAGAAACTTGGGATCGACGGGCTTGAAACTGAACAGGCGCGGGCCATCTTTGGCTTCATCGGTGAGCATTTGCATTAGCGACGCAAATTCCTCATCGACTTTGCTGAGAATGATCCGCTGATCCTGAGACAATGACTGAAAGCGTTCTTCACCTCGACGATCGACAATCACTAAATCTTCGCGGATGATTTTTAGCTCGTCTTTGACAATATTTCGGAACTGCTGAATGCCGATTTCTTGGGATGGGGGTGGAGTAGTCGGCGCGTTATTCAGCAGACGATCGATGTTTTGCCATTCACCACAGCCTGAAATGGGGCAGGGATACTCATCACGAGTCTTCTTTTTGCTCTCAATTAGTTTCTCAACCTCAAATAGCCCGTTTCCCGGCGCATTCATACCGCAAGGCCTAATGCAGGGAACCATCACATTACATCGCAATCCTTCCCAGAAATTCTCGACTAGCCATTTAATCTCTTCGGTGAGATAAGACAAGAACCGTTCTGGATAAGCTGCCCGCACGGTAATTTTTACATCAGTGTTAACATATTCCAGCAATGCCCGACCGTTGTAGTCGTTGTCCAGCATCAAACCCCGTTGCCAATGGATACTTTTTTCGTAATTGCAGCGCCCCAGTGAGTATTTGTGCAAGCGCACAATCAACTGGTAAAACAATCCTTCTGCTACTGCAAGTTGTCCTCGATCGTCCACAATCCGGCAGATTTGCACTTGTTGTCTGTCTCCGGCTTCGGGTTGCTGTCCCCAATTGGGCAATTCCGGGCGTGTATCGGGTACGAGTTGAGCAATCAAGCTGGTATTGCTGGGTTTAGCTGGGTCGAGCACCACCCGGTAGGACAAATCGAAGCGTTCCATCAGCTTGAGAAAGATGGGATGTAGTTCTTTCGGGTAGCCGTCCTCGCCTGGAAACGGGGGATTACTCCATAATTCGCCCAGATGCTCAAAATCTACTAAACCGTTGCGGCGGCGGGTTGTTTCATCATCGAGTACGAAGCTGATTGCCTTTGCCAGCCAGTCGGGTTTGAGGATGACGATATCCCGCAGTATTGGATCGTAATGGTAATGGATGATATGCCCCAAGGTATGGGAAATGCGAAGGAAAAGTTCTGCTTGTTCTTTATCGATTCCGTGTCGATCGCAGATGGCAAGGACATCATTGTAGGGCAGATAGGCTTTGTCGTTTGTCTGCAAGATTTCCCGCACTCGCTGCCACTTGGCGGGAACGGAACGTCCCATTTCGGGAAGAGATGTGGCGACACTAGCAATCTTTTGTTTTAATTCTGCCAGCCCGGTGCAGGAGTTCTGAAGGTCAGGTTTGCTGTCTACATGGAAGAAGTCAAGCACCGTATCGCTGCCGAATCGATCCTGAATTTCCTGTCTGTCAATGTCGGGTTGTCGCTGTCCGGGGCCGCCGTGGGTGGCGACTACTAGCACCTTGGCATCCGGTGCGCGATGCTTAATCAAGGTAATCCACTCTTTGACAAAGCCTTGCTGGGGGCCTTCTCGCGGCTTCCACACCACCAGATACAGGGCTGGTGCACTGAAAAACAACTGGTGTGTCGATCGATAAACCGGTTGACCGCCAAAATCCCAACCATTGAGTGATATCTCTGTGCCACTGTCGGGATGGGTGACAACAACTGGCTTAATTTCAATGCCGTGAGTGGTGGGACGACTTTCTAGCCATTCCTCCTCGCGCAATGCGCCCAACAGACAACTCTTGCCCACCTCACCTTCACCGATCAAAATCAGTTTGGCTTCATTCAGCGTGATTTGTGCTTGTGCCTTTGCCCGCAGGTATTGCAAGACGGCTTCAGTGCCTAGCTCATAGGCAGCAGCGAGGTGAGCATTCAGAGGGTTGTCGTCGAGGTAAAGCTGTCGCAACTGGGTGAGGGATGCCATCGCCTCTGGTAGTTCCGTCAGTGGGTTGTCGTCGAGGTCAAGCTGTTGCAACTGGGTGAGGGATGCCATCGCCTCTGGCACTTCCGTCAGTTGGTTGTTGGAGAGATAAAGCTGTTGCAACTGGGTGAGGGATGCCATCGCCTCTGGCAGTTCCCTCAGTTGGTTGTTGCTGAGGTTAAGCAGTTGCAACTGGGTGAGGGATGCCATCGCCTCTGGTAGTTTTCTCAGTTGGTTGTTGGAGAGATAAAGCTGTTGCAACTGGGTGAGGGATGCCATCGCCTCTGGCAGTTTCGTCAGTTGGTTGTTGTAGAGGTAAAGCAGTTGCAACTGCGTGAGGGATGCGATCGCCTCTGGTAGTTTTCTCAGTTGGTTGTTGGAGAGGTCAAGCAGTTGCAACTCGGTGAGGGATGCGATCGCCTCTGGCACTTCTGTGAGTTTCATGTCGCTAAGATCAAGTGTTCTTGCTCGGTCTCGCCGTGCCTTTTCAATGCGCTGCTGTGCTTCCCGATCGCCCTCAGTTTCTAACATTGCCAATTCCTTGTTTGGATTTTTGTATATAAGTGCGATCGCCTTTTGAGATGACTCGGGCGATCGCCAGACATGATTTGATTTTGAATATTGCTTAATCTCACTTCAAAATAACATCAATATTTTGTCGATCGTGAGGTTTGAGTAAAGGAGAGAATGGAGGGTTTGTTAGAGGGTTAAGGCGAGGCAGAGCCTCTGGATATGCGTTACCAGGCAGAGCCTGGGAACGAGATCGACCCGGTTTTTGAGTTTCTGCCCAAGCATCCTAGAAACCGGGTTTCTGCGATTATTCTGGCATCTTCACGCCGGATTTTGTTAAGAAACCGGGTTTCTGAACCCTGCGCGATCGTGAGCTTTGAGCAAACTCGCCGGATCGGGTCCAGCGGGGATAATGCAGCCGGGATTCAGCGGGAACAAATTGCCGTAATAATCGCGCTTCACAGCCTCCAAATCGCAAGTGCCAGCAACTCCCGGCAACTGGTACAAATCGCGCAGATAGGCTCCCAAATGCTCGTAATCTTGAATGCGGCGCACATTGCATTTGAACAAGCTGTAGTAAACGGCATCAAAACGGAATAGAGTAGTAAAAAGCCGCACGTCTGCTAACGTCACCCGATCGCCACAAAGGTAACGACTCCTCAAGAGCGAGCGATCGATCTCGTCTAAAACAGCAAACAATTCACTGCAAGCCGAATCATAAGCAGCTTGAGATTGGGCGAAACCGCAGCGATAAACGCCGTTATTCACCGATTGGTAAATCTTCTCATTCCACTCGTCAATTTGCGATCGCAAATCCAGAGGATAAAGATCCATTTGAGAATTGCTAGCAAACTCGTTAAACTCCGAGTTTAGCATCACAATAATTTCCGAACTCTCGTTATTGACGATCGTCTTTTTCAACTCATCCCACAGCACCGGCACCGTACACCGCCCCTGATAGCCCGGTAAAGCCAACTGGTAAAGTTCCGGCACCGTGTTGCAGCCAAAAGTCTCCGACTCCATCACCCACATCCCCCCTTCAGAGGGATAGACAATCGACACCGATATCGCATCTTCCAGCCCTTTGAGCGCCCTCGTCACCAGAGTGCGGTGCGCCCAAGGGCATCCCGTACCCACGAAGAGGCGATACCGTCCCGCAGCGGGCCCGTGAGGGTTGTCTGGTGCAGTGCTGACAAAGTTGCGGAAACTGCTGGTGGGGCGAATGTATGCTCCGGTGCGATCGGGCGGCGCTAGTTTTGACATCATTAAGTGCCACATTGATGTCCAGACAAACTTGCCTAGCTTGACTGTTACGGATGAAGGAAGCGATTTGTTTTTCACAAGGCGATTAAAAGAGGTTTGCCAAACATAATTTGCTTATTTTAACTCACAGCCGAAGGAAGAAGGAAGAAGGAAGAAGGAAGAAGGCAAAGTAAGCAATGGTTTCAGCAATTAATAATGCACTCCCGCCTTCCGGGCGGGCTAGGAGCAACGACCCACAATAAATTTAATTTTTGTAGAACAGGCAAGATGCCTGTTCTTTAAAATGATGAGCGACGAGGTTTGTTCCCTTTATATCTTGGATCGTTTGCAATAATGCCCTTCAGGGCGGGCTAGGAGCAACGGCCCACAATAAAATTTAATTTTTGTGGAACAGGCATCTTGCCTGTTCTTGAGAATGATGAGCGACGAGTTTTCTAGTCTCTGTCAGAGGCTATTTCGCGATAAGCTCGATCGATCAATCGGCGAGCAACCGTCTGAATTCCCGTATGTTCGTAATAATTGGTAGTCATGTCCAAAAACGCCGCCACATAATCCAATTTGTCATCGGTAACATCAACGTATTGCTTGAGATGGCCTAAAACTATGGCGGGAGTCAAGCCGCGAGACTGTACTAAATTGTTCATCCAACCTTGGGCTGAGGCGAAAGTTGCTGTCACAAATCCGAACTTTTGAGAATTATTTGCGCCCGGAATTAGGTTGCTGATATTTTGGAATGTGGAGTTTTGCTGCAAGGTTGAAGGATTCAATCCGCCTAGGGTATTTTGTGCTACTCTAAGGAAGTCCGGGCCGAGGGGAATTAAACCGTCAGCACAAACTAAAGCAGCCATCCGCATCAGAGATTCGCCCTTGTAATGAGACAAATAATTACCAAAGCTTCCCACATTGTCAAGGGAAATATTGTTAAGTTTGCAGAAGGCAATTAGCTCGATCGCCACTTTGACGCACAAGTCGATCGTTTGAGTTGTGTCAGCTTTGGGAGTGAGGCGGTTGAGAAAGGAAAGAAAGCCGATGTTTTCGCCGATTTTATTCGCCATAGCCGTTGCACCTAACGCACTGTCGGCGCTGTCTGCTAACTGGTAAAGCCTGAGTACGCCTTGATATGGCTCGTTGGGGTTGGCGTAAAGCTCGATCGCGCGATCGCGAATTTTCCCAACTAATTTGCGCTTTGTTTCCCCTGTCACCGCTTGAATAGTATTATCAAAACCCGTTAGATTGTTCCACTCTCCCGGAACCACAAAATCGAGAGATTTGAGCATCATCACAGTGACCCCACCAGACGGCAAATTGTCAACCAATTCCACAATAGACTTGCTCATCACAAACTCCTGAATAGCCAGATTTAAAGTGTCCTTCCAAATACTCCAACTTCGGCAAATCCCATTCCCGATTGCGGGTAAATTCCCCAGCACTAAATAGACAAGCACAAATAAATATTATACCACCCGAGCCACTTTTGCCCTACTCTTATCTTTTCTCTCTTTTCTTCCTCTGCGTTCTCTGCGCCCTCTGCGGTTCATTAAAAAAAATCTTTTTCACCAAACACTTGCCTTTCACTCGCACCAAGTTAAGTTTCATTATATTAACCAACTAAAAATTGCCCAAACGTGTTAAAATAGAGGGCGCAAAATAGAAAAACCTAAAAGATGACTGTTGCAGCTAACAAAACTCCCGGAGTAGCCTCGCGTTTAGTAAATGGCGTCCTTTCCATCAAACCTTTAGCTAATCTAGCCAAGCACCAAGCGCGGGAAATGATGATAAAAAGAGCAGAAAAAATCGGAGTGCATTGGCGACAAGAAGCCCAAGCACTTTTAGCTCGAAATTGGGAGGCAGAATTACTCAGCGTCCAAAATCCCGATCTTGTTTACCCGAAATATTATCTAACTTCATTTCACGCTTACGAACAAGGTAATATGAGCTGGGAAGCTGCGACAGAAGTTGAAGTAGCCGCCCGTGCAGTTCACGCGGGAATTTGGCCAGAAGCGGGCGCAGAAGGCGATGCTAAACTCCGCGCCAGCTATCACGAAATCATCAAATCTCAAATTGCTTCTCCGCCGCAAAATATTGTTGATTTGGGGTGCAGTGTGGGAATGAGTACCTTTGCTCTTGGGGAGGTTTACCCGGAAGCGAAGATGACTGGGGTGGAGTTGTCGCCTTATTTCTTAGCAGTTGCTAAATACCGTTCTCAACAGCGAGAAGCTGAATCTTTAAATCAAAAATCTCCGACTTGGGTTCACGCTGCTGCTGAATCTACTGGTTTGCCTGCGGCAGCTTTTGATTTAGTTTCTATTTGTTTAGTTTGTCACGAATTGCCGCAGAAAGCTACGAGAGAAATATTCCGGGAAGCGAGGCGTTTGCTGCGTGTTGGCGGACATTTGACAATTATGGATATGAATCCTCAGTCGGAAGTTTATGCCAAAATGCCTCCTTATATTTTGACTTTGCTCAAGAGTACGGAGCCTTATTTGGATCAGTATTTTGGGTTGGATATCGAGCAAGCTTTGGTAGATTCCGGTTTTGCACGGCCGACAATCACTTGCAACACAGTCAGACACCGAACTATTGTTGCTGAGGCAATAAATAGCCAAGTTTGATGTTATGAAAATGTGTGCGGTATAATAAAATTTTTAAGTCTATTATACCGCAACTGCGGTACAATTAATAGTTGTGCTGCGGCGCGCGGCTTGGTTGGAAGTGCGGCGCTTAACAATTAAAAAAGAGCAAAAGAGGTGCGATAGTGCATACCAAAGTAATTGTCGGCCCAACCAACACATGGAAAGATTGCTATGACAGTACGAGATCTTCTGATAAGAGATGAGACGACGGATGATACTCGCCACATCACTGAAGTGACTGTTGCAGCCTTCGAGTCTCTGGAAATCAGCAATCACACGGAGCATTTCATCGTAGAGGCCCTTCGTGACGCAGGGGTGTTGACCTTATCGTTAGTCGCAGAAATCGATGGCCGTGTTGTTGGTCATGTTGCCTTTTCTCCTATAACCATTTCTAATGGCACCAATGATTGGTATGGTCTAGGCCCTATTTCTGTGCTGCCTATATATCAGCGCAAAGGTATTGGTAAAGCTCTGATTCAGGAAGGACTATCGCGACTGAAGCAGAGAGGAGCTAAAGGTTGCTGTTTAGTCGGGCATCCAGAGTACTATAAGAAATTTGGATTTGAGAATGTAGCCGGGCTTGCTCTTACTGGCGTGCCGGATGAAGTATTTTTTGCTCTTTCGTTTGATGGCCATTATCCACAGGGTAACGTGGCGTTCCATGAGGGATTCCACGCAACTGGCTAAAGCATGTGTTCAATTCAAACAAATCTAACGTCACCAACCGCAGCACAACAAGGCGCTGCACCCGACCGCCTACAGCCTGCGCTCGTGCCTCGTCGCTCCGGCTTCCGGCGGCGGGTGAGCTTGGTCGTTCTGCCGTCGCGCGCAGCTTGATTGCATACAGCCACGTCATGAATTAAGTTTTTGCCTATGGAAATATGTCCTGTTTTACAAACGCAACGGCTCATTTTGAGGCCATTTACTTTAGAAGATGCTCCTATCGTGCAGCGATTGGCCGGGGCGTATGAAGTTGCTGCGACGACACTCAATATGCCGCACCCATATCAGGATGGCATGGCCCAACAGTGGATTTCTTCTCAACGGGCCAAGCATGAAAAGGGAGAAGTCGTCGATTTTGCCATAGTCATTCGAGAAGGAATACTCTTATGTGGTGCGATCGGACTCGGAATAGACAAGAGGCATAATAATGCCGAACTTGGTTATTGGATCGGTGTGCCTTACTGGGGTCAAGGCTACTGCACGGAAGCAGCAAAAGCAGTTCTATCATACGGTTTCACATCGTTGAATCTCCATCGTATTCACGCTGCTCATCTTAGATGTAACCCTGCTTCAGGCCGTGTGATGCAAAAAATTGGCATGAGTTACGAGGGATGCTCGCGCGATCACTTTTGCAAATGGGGACAATTCTATGACGATTTACGATACGGCATATTAGCCAGCGAACTAAATATAAAGGGGTAAAACGACGGCCGAACAAGGTGCTACACCCGACCGCCGAAAGCTCCGTTCGTTCCTCATTTCGCTTTCGGTGGCGGGTGAGCTTGTCGTTAGACCGCGCCTAGAAGGTTATAGATATGAGTCCGGTATCCGACAAACAAGCGACTATTATTCGTACACAACGAGGACTGACGATTTCAAGCACTTGACTGACTCTATATGATGTTATGGATTTTCTGAAAGCGGAGTATTCACCAAAGTTGATTCGTAATAGATTTAACCTCACAGAAGACCAAATTAACACTGGTATGTCTTACATTGAAGCAAACCGCGCTCAAATCGAAACAGAGTATCAACCAGTATTACAAACAAGAGAAGAAATTCGCTCCTATTGGGAAAATCGCAACCGCGAACGGTTCGATCGCATTGCAATGATGCCGCACAAGCCCGGACAAGAAGCTCTTTGGGCAAAACTTGAGGAGCAAAAAGCGAGACGTGCCACACAGAAATGATGACTTTCTTAGTTGACTATAATCTTGACGGCTATGCTCTTCTTTTTCTCGGAATTTTGACCAAATTCGGCTGGCTTGAACTCGTAAAATCTTGAGCAAAATGCCGTGAGACCACTTGCCGGAGTAGGTAAGATGTGCAGACCGCAATTTAAACTTTGGTTAGCAATCTCAGATTAACATATCGCGCTCTGCTACCGTAGATACTTTTTCGTACTCTTCACTGTGTTTTTGCACTGCATCCCAGATATCAACTTTTTGCTGAAGATTAAGCCACAGTTGAGGGCCATTCCCCAACGCTTTCCCAATCCGAATTGCCATATCTACTGTAATTGGTCTTTGACCTAAAACAATTTCGTTGACAGTACGGCGGGATACACCAAGTATCTCCGCAAACCTGGTTTGAGTCATTTCAAGATCTTCAAGCACATCTGAAATGACCTCGCCCGGATGTACTGGTCTTACTTTCCTCTCTTGAATCATGTTTTGTATGTCTTTCATGCAACTTTCCTTACGGTTTAAGTTAAATTTTTAGATTTTGTTTTATGGGCTAGTGATAATCTTCGAGATCTATATCGTAGGCGTTGTTATCCTGAAATGTAAAAGTTATACACCAGTTACCTGATACCTTTATTGACCAAGTTCCCTGTCTATCACCTTTAAGCTCGTGTCAATCATAGCCTGGTATTCTAATATCATCTATAATTATTGCTGCATCTATTACTTCAAGTCTTGCTCTTGTCCTTTTTTCAAATTCTTTAGGAATTACTTTTGCATTACCTTCCTTGAATAATTTTTATTATGCTTTACTTTTAAAAGTTTGTATCATGGAAAATAATCCTTCAATCTAGGCTGAATATCCAGTTCATAGCACTTATATATAAATAAAAAGTTTTTGTAAGCTTTGAGATTACTTTACTAATGTAACCTATCAGGTTACAGATGTCAAGCCTTGATGTCAAGCCTTAAAGGATGGCAAAATCAAAAATCGCTCCAATCTACTAACAGGGCTGGATCTGGGAAAACGAAAAAGCGATCGTAGCGGCTGAGCTAAGCGGATGGTGTTGGCGGTCAATGACGCTCCAAAACTGGATTCGATCGCAAATGCGGTACAATTAAGCGTTAGACAGCAGTCTGAGCTAGAACATTTTAAGAAAATCCTAAAAGAAGGACATCATCATGAACTCGACAGCCCCCTCTCACAACATCATCGATTGTTTACACGTTATCTTGGATGCCACGGCATCGAAAAATTACGAGCTTTTTACCACAGTGGGCGATGCAGGCTACAAAGCGAACATTACACAACAAATGTTTGATGATGTTAGCGAGCTGCTCGCTTCACGCCTGCAAAAGGGATATTCAATTACTTATTTTGGCGATATAAAACAAGGTAATTCTCAGATTTATTTGTGGAAGCTGAGTTTTGAAGATGGTGGAGATGAATTTGTGGCACACATGACGATGAATGGAGACAAAGTTGCTGGGATTTTCATCGAATAACATATCTTTCTTGACCGAAAGCATCCAGGATACAAGCCCCCAGATTCATTCCGAAAGCAGACTCAGGACCGGTGAAATAAAAAAACTGTATCCGATGAAACTTGCCCCCGGAATTTATCCGTGGGCTCAATGCTTCAATCTAAAATCTAAAATCTAAAATCGATTGACACGGCGTTTCACTCTCATTTAACGCCGATCGCCCACAACCGTTAATCGAAACCGATCGGGCGGCACAAAGGTGATTCCCCGGCGCGCCGGACGAATTGGCCGATCGAGATTCGATACAAACTCACGGGAAGACAGGACCGTTGCTAAAACCAGCTTCATTTCAAACATCGATAACGCCATCCCGATGCAGCTTCGACTCCCGCCTCCAAAGGGTAAAAATTCAGAGGCGGAAAACTTGCGATCTAAAAAGCGATCGGGATTGAACCGGGCGGGATTTTCGTAGGTTTCAGGCCGACGGTGCGCCAAATAGACACAGGGGATTAAAATCGTTCCCGGTGGATATGTATAGCCTTCGAGTTCGATCGTCCGTTTCACCTTGCGCGGCTGCGAAATTAAGGCAATTGGATAAACCCGCAGCGCTTCTTTGCAGACTGCTGTTAAGTAGGGCGACTGCGAAAGCGCGATCGGATCGGGATTCTCGCCTAATTCATCCAATTCCTTCCGCAACGTCGCAAGGCATTCGGGAAACTGATGCAGCCAGTAAAACGCCCAAGTCAACGCCGATCCAGTCGTTTCATGTCCCAACAACAACAGCGTCATCAACTGATCGCGCAATTCTCGATCGCCGAGGGATTCGCCGGTGTCGTCGCGGGCCATCATCAACACCGACAGAATATCCGTGCGAGACGAATCGAGAGAATGCGATCGCCTCTCGGCAATTTCCGCATAAATCAGCGAGTCAATCTGGGCCATCTGCTGCAAAAACTGCCCCCACGGGCTCATCGGCCCCAAATTTTGCTGCAACGGTTCAAAGAAAAATTGTATCGAGTACAGTTCAGAGGTAATCGCCTCTAAAAGCTTGCTGAGCAATTGTTTCAGGCGTTCGTAGCGCTCTCCCGGCACTAATCCAAACACGACTTGCAAGATTACTTGCAGCGAAATTTCTGACATTTCTTCGCGCACTGCGATCGCATCTGGGGCTTTCCAGTCGATCGTCTGCTTTTTCGTCAAATCAACAATCAAATGCCCTTGACTGTGCAACTGTTCCCGATGCAGCGCGGGCATTAATAGCTGTCGCTGTCGCAGGTGCCGCGGCCCTTCATTCATAATTAGGGATTCATTTCCCACCAGCGGGCGAAATACGTTGGTCACTTTGCCAAACTCAAAGGCATCGGCTAAGGTCGTAAACACCGCCTGAATCGCTTCTGGACGGCCCAGAAACACCACGGGGGGCGAAGCGGGCCCCAACACGCGGGCGGTAAATGTATCGCCGTATTTGGCAGAGTACCGATCGAAAAATGCGATCGGGTCCGCTACCAGCGAAAGCGTTTGGAACAAAGCAGGAGAACGAGATCCGGTAGGCAGCGTCATTGAAAAACTGGCGATACACAATATTTCTAGTTTATATCGATCGACCTTGCACCCTGAAATTTATCTGCGAGCGATCGCTGCGGCAAGTAGGAAAAATAGTAATGCTATCCCGATCGATCGCAGATTGTATGGCTAGCTTCCCAGCCTAAACTGCTAGCAGTTGTAGGTTTAGATGAAATGGATGCTAGCGATCGTTTGGGCATTCTGCTCGCGAAAATCAAATGACTTTGGGATACAATTGTTGTAAAAGCTGGTAGCCTGTTGGCTGAATTTGTTATGACATTAACATCCCGTATTGTTCATAGCGACCCCGATATTCTGGGGGGAACCCCTGTTTTTGTTGGGACTCGTGTACCAATGAGAACCCTACTTGATTATCTTGAAGCTGGTGATTCATTAGAGGTATTTCTAGACCATTTCCCTAGTGTCAGTCGAGAACAAACAATAGCAGCTCTTGAATTAGCCAAGGAAATGCTGACAGCCTATGCGAATCCTGCTTGATGAATGTGCCCCACGACCTTTAAAGCGTGAACTTGCTGATTGCGAGATACGCACAGTTGTTGAGATGGGATGGTCAGGAAAAAAGAACGGTGAATTGCTGCTGCTTATGAGTCAAGAGGGCTTCACAATTCTGCTCACCACTGATCAAAATTTGCGCTATCAGCAAAACTTGCAGCAAGCTGGAGTAGCAGTCGTTGTTCTTGTAGCATCCAGCAACAGACTTCCTGATTTACTTCCTCTGGTAGCAGATGCTCGTAAGGTTTTGAATACCATTACTCCGGGGGAAGTGATTGAAGTCGGAGGTTCTTAAAAGTCCTCTAGCTGACGCAGCAAAACCACGCCCCTGCACCCCACCGCCCAGAGGTTATGTGTTGGGAACGGAGGTAGTCTGCGGCGGGTGATTGACACCGTTAGATCGCTCTATTCCTGCGAGGGTGGTTCCGCAGATTGTACGGCTAGCTTCCCAACCTAACATGACTGTTTTACGCTCTAATCCCCAGCCATAGCCACCGAGTTCTCCAGATTCTCGAATGACTCGGTGACATGGAATTAGATAGCCGATAGGATTGTTACCGATCGCATTTCCTACAGCTCTAGCAGCAGTTGGGCGTGCTACCATTTGAGCTATAGTCTGATAAGTCGCGATCGCACCAAATGGCAATTTCAAAAGTGCTCGCCAAACTTGAATCTGAAAGTTAGTGCCTTTTACCAAGAGCGTTAGTGGTTTTTGTTCGCTGAGAGTTTCTGAATTGAAAATCCGGTCGCGCAATGATTGAGTGGCTTGCTCATCACGAATGATTTCAGCGTTTTTCCATGCCAATCGCAGTCTTTGTGCGGCGGTTTGTTCGTCTGTTGTCTCCAAGAAATAAAGATTACAAATACCGCGGGCAGTTGTCGCGATTAGAGATGTGCCGAACGGGGTTTCATGAATACCATAGCGAATTTGTAAACCTGCTGCGCCCGCTTTGAACTCCCCTGGTGACATTGCTTCCAAGTTCACAAATAAATCGTGTAATCGTCCGGGACTCGATAGTCTCACGTCCAATGTTAGGTCTAGAAGGCTTTTAGTCTCAGTGATTTTTGACTTGGCATATTCAACTGTCAGATATTGCAAAAACCGCTTGGGGCTAATGCCGGCCCATTGAGTAAATAGTCGCTGAAAATGATATTCACTAAGTCCTATGTGCTGGGCCACAGTTGCCAGATTGGGCTGGTTTAGGTGGTGTTGTCGCATAAAGGCGATCGCCCGAGCAATCCGGTGATAATCTTCGCTAGCATAGACACTCGCATTCTGCATCGAAATCATGTAGTCTAAGTCAATGGAATTTTGATGTTTCCTCACTTTAGCCATAGACTAGGCTCAAAGCCACCCGTTTCTTGCGGTGAATGCAGCCAGTCGATTTTAGATTTTAGATTTTAGATTTTAGATTGAAGAAATTGAAGAGATTGAAGAAAGCGACCTCATATCG
>NZ_JAUBVJ010000036.1:34653-75183 GCF_036702785.1 Microcoleus sp. AR_TQ3_B6
CCCACGGACCACTCCCAACGGACCATCATTCCGGTGTTACCGGAATTGATATCACCCACGGCGCAACTGCGTCACCAGTCGATTTTAGATTTTAGATTTTAGATTTTAGATTGAAGAAATTGAAGAGATTGAAGAAAGCGACCTCATATCGTTTCCGGTTGGATGGGAATGAGAAAGTCAAGGTTCATAATTCCACATTCCCCCACGGACCACTCCCAACGGACCATCATTCCGGTGTTACCGGAATTGATATCACCCACGGCGCAACTGCGTCACCAAGTGAACTAATTCCGGTAAAATTAGCTTTTCCACAGCTAGTTTCACGGCATTGCTAGAGCCAGGAAGAGAAAAGACTAACTTGCCTTTATACACGCCTGCAACGGCGCGAGAGGCGATCGCCCTCGAACCAATTTCTTGATAGCTCAAAAACCGAAATATCTCCCCAAATCCCGGTAAAATCCTGTCTAGCAAACTTTCCAGGACATCGTAAGTCGTATCTCGGGGAGCGATGCCCGTCCCGCCGTTAACAATGATTGCATCCACATCTTCACGCTGGGAAAACGCCTGCATTTGCAATAAAATTTTTGCCGCATCATCTTTAATAACAGTGTAAGCTACCACATAGTGACCGGCATCTTTTAGCAGGTTATTAGTTAACAAGCCGCTATTGTCTGTGTCACGCGAGCGCGTGTCGCTAACAGTAATGATAGCGCAATTTACGTTTATTTTAGATAAGTCGGGGTGAGGAATTTGCTTCATAGTTTCTTCTTCTAAGTAATCGGCAACCGGCAACGGGCGATCGGCTAATTACCCATTGCCAATTACCAATTACCAACTACCCATTATGCCTTGCTAAATCCTAAGCCGTTTGCTTCCGAGTAGCGTTCCATGAAACGCATAAATCGATCCCATTCTGCGGAACTTTTCATTATATAAAGAGCTTCCAAACCCTCAGGCTTACCGTTGATGAACTTAGCGTTAACATCGCGAGTGATGATTTCGCCTTCGTCGTCGATCATGTACATTCCAGTAATGTCTTCGGTACTGGTGTTGCTGAGAGCTGTGGGCTTTACAAAGATAAACGTGGCAGTGCCTTGCTCTCCGCTTTTAGAACGGGTTAGGCGCACTTCGGGCACAGCATCTTCGTCTATACCCCGAGAGAATTGAATTTTAGCCATAATCTGACAGTCGAACCTTAAAGATTGCTTAATTTCTTAATGTTCAATCATAAAACGATTCGGGTACTCGCAAATCAATACTTGGAAGAGTGGAAGCGGGCAAGAGTCGGTGAGTGTGGGCCAGAGTGAGGGAATCGCAGACAAGGGCGAGGAGAGATGGGTTGGTTGTTGGTAGCCCAAGTTCTCCTCTCCCTTGTCTCCCTATTCCCTGAGACGATGTAGGGAGAGTTAATTGGCTAGGCCCGGTTTGTGGCTACCAGAGTTTGGTAAATGAGGGCGGATATCTCGCCGCAGGTGATGTCGCGGGCGGGGGAAAGCTTTTCGGGCGCGGGATAGTTGACCGGGATTTTGCCCTCTGTGGCGGTTGCTATGGAGTCGGTTCCAAAACTGGGAATCTGAGCTCGATAGACACAAACGCTCAAAGAATTCGGATTGCCACCGACAAACTGCAAGCCGTTTACCAAAGATTCGATGCGTCTCAGCTATAGTCAAATTCTGCTGCGGGCGAAACGTGCTGTCTGGATATCCAGCCAAAAACCCAGCTAGATTAGCCCGGGGTTCCCGGGCGCCCAAAAATCCGCCGCCTCACGGCGCGGCAGCAATTCAAACGCCTTCGCCAGCAAAGCCGCATACTCAGCCCTAGTTAAACTCTCGTCAGGTTTAAAAGAGCCGTTGGGAAACCCGCTAACAATATTCATCTTTGCCAAGCGCGAGATAAAATCCGTGGCCAGCGTGCGTGCTGATTAGGAAAATCGAAGGTCTTGCTGTCATGTACGATCGATCGAGATTCCCTGCCCAAAAACCTTAACCGCTTCAGCAAAATCAGTTTCACCCATTAAAATGCAGCGTCTTAGCAAATCGATATCCAGCGTTTCCAATCCTGACAGTTGACTCTGAATTACTTGCTCGTAGCCATCTTCGCCCAGATGATACAGCCGCAGCGTGCCATCTTCCCAAAACCAGATTTCAGGCACGCCCAAAGCTCGATATTTTGGCAACTTGCTGAGTCCACCGCTAGTATAAACCACCTCGATCGACAAATCGGGAATCAACTTAGGTTCTCCCAAACAAAACGATTTGTCTGCTTGAGTTGAAACTTCTGGCGTCTTCTCCTGCGTCATTGAACCAGAAGGGTAAAACTTAATAGCTTGTTGCAGCAGAAAAGTGGTCACCAAGTAAGCAATAATTTCAGAAAAATTTTCGTGTTGGAATCCCGGCATCAGAATCTCGATCGCCCCTGCAAAAAAAGACAACTTTATGCCAGGGGAAGCTTCCGAAACCTTCTGGATTAACTTGAATTGCTCCCAAGTGCCGTTGAGCACCACTCGCCCATCGAGAGTTTCCCGATCGAGAACTTGTGTCATTGACCCGCACCATTATCTCTTATGGGAATTATAACGTATTGGGCGATCGATCCTACAGAATATCCATGCAGCAATTGTAGCTGAGGAATCCGAACAGTTTTTCTCGTTTTATCAGAGCCAGTACGAATCACAATTGTATTATGTCCGGTCGCTCGAGCGCAATATTTGAGCAAGCTTGGGTGGGTTTACGAGACAGGACTTACCCAGGCACACTATATAAAGTAATATCGCCTTTTTAACATCAAATAACCAAATGAAGATTGGAAAGCAGCAGGGATGGAAGCTTACGCTTGCTTATAAATCTATAGATGATAACTCTATTAACTTTTTTAACTTTTCTTCCTCTAGCTCTATTCTGTGTCTTAAATTCATCGCAGGCCAGTTTGTATATGAATACTCAAAATTAAACCAAGGCAGCAAAGTTAATTTTTTCCATAAAGATGGTTTAATTGCTTTTTTACTGAAAGGGTTTTCTAAAATTACCGTATTTCTGGAAAAAGATATTATGACAGCATCTAATTTAGTAGGTTTAGTAGAATTTCTAAATCGTCCCGGATGACCCATTTTTTTTTCATCATTAAGAAGCCTATCCAAGCTAAAGTCTTGAAAAATAGGAGCATCTTTCCAGCCATAAAAGGCATACCATAATTCTCCCGAGTCAAAAGCCCCATTCCTAGTTCTTACAGGTAATACTCTCTCGACTTTATCTAATAATTTCCATACCTCATCTTGAAAATCTAACCATAGGATAGACGTAGAGTTTGTACTCATTTGATGCTCTCTTTGTTTTATAGCGCATAGTTTGCTTATAGCATTTGCAGTTACATTTTCATCTTTTTTTTCGGGTTTTCCATAAGGAACAGTTCTATGCTCAGCAATAACCGATCCTGTGTTTCTGTCACTCTCAGTCCTTTCATTCCTTAAATCATTGTAGAATTTTTCTAACGATTCAGATTCTTTATCATGCAACTGCTTTGAGTGTACTTCTATAAAAACTTTTTCTTGGTTATCTTCAACCCAAAAATCCGCTCCGTTTTCGTTTATTGGTTCTACTGAAATACCAGCCTCTAGTATGGCTCCCAAAGCTCTGATTTCTCCTAAAGCTCCAGAAGAAGTTGAATAATCATCAATATTAAGAAGCCTTGGCTTTAAATTCCTAAGCCATTGAGTATGATGTTGCTTGAGATGCCTCAATGCTCTTTCAGTATTTCTTATAACTTGAAAGTCTCTTTCGCCTCTATCTTTGGGATATAATAGTCTCTTGACAGGGTGACACCTATCTTTGATGGTAGTATTTCTTATATTTTCTATTTCCGATTCCGAAAGCTCTAAAAATTGTTTTAGTTGATCTGTCATTTTTTTACAAAAATTAACAATTTACAACAGGTATTTTCGATGAAAAACCCTTTATCAATTATAGACCCTCAACTAGCCGCGCAGTGGCATCCCACAAAGAATGGTGGCTCACTCCAGAACAAGTGGCAGCAGGCTCAGCAAAAAAAGCTTGGTGGCAATGTTCTAATGGGCCTGACCACGAATGGCCAGCTTCTATTACAGGAAAACCCTCAAGAGTGGGCGCATCACCATACTTTGTATCAAGAATCAAGAAAAAATTGGGCAGTTATTCCCTAGGAGGAGATGATTCGCTGGTGTCAACCACGTAGCGACTACACTATTGGTGATTTTGGTTCCGGTGAAGCAAAATTAGCTGAGGCAGTTTCAGATAGACCTACAGTTTACAGCTTTGACCATCTTGCTATCAATGATAATGCGATCGCCTGCGATGCCTTAATTTCCCGCCGATTTCACAATACAAGACGCCTCCAAAACCACTACAATTTCATTCTCAAAAACAGCACAACTTGTCATTGCTGAAGCTAAGGCGGGAATTTTCCCTTGTTTGAGAGAAAGCATCGCCTGCGGTGTAGAATCAAAGTCATCGATCCAGCCGTAATTCTCTACATAATCAAGAGTCAAAGCCTTGCGATCGAGCATCCAAAAATCCACTCCATAGTTATCTATAAAACTTTGCAATACAGCTCGCTCGGGAGTGTACTGAGCGCGAATTAAATCGTTAACTCGCTGCAGATATTGGCTGTAGTAGCCTTTCTGATAAGGCACTGCATATTCCTTTGCCACCAAAACCGAACGCTGACTAAATGTTGGCAAATAATCCGTCTCTGCCGCGATCGAAGCAATCAAGATATCTTTAGGTTGTTCCTGAAAAAATTTGTACAAATCCGGCATTTTACCTTCTACATACCCGACTGTGGGAAATTTTTCAACCAAGCAGGGATAAAGCAGGACTGTGACAGCGATTGTCGCTGTCGTAATTAGTGCAACTAGGTTTTTAAAATGAAATGTTGTTGCCGTTTTTGATGCCCAATGACCGACTCCATCGATAATTAAAGTTAGGGCGATCGCACTTATCAAAACAATAATAAATCGCAAACTGTAGGCCGTATAGCGACCTGGTTGATACAGCTTAAAAATGGTGGCGTGAGCCGCAAAAAATATCGCCGAGGATGCTAAAAATAGCTGAAGCAAAAGCCAGATTTTGCTTTGAATCTGATTTGCTAAGGGAAAAGCCGATCGCAAAAACAGCAGCAGCGGAAATAACAGCCCGACACAGTGAGTTACAGGCGTAAACAGCGACTTGGGAAACATCCCGCTGCCCCGCCCTGTCAGCCAATAATCTACCGGGTTTGGACGAAAAAAAGCATTTCTGCCGTCTGGTGCAAATTCGCCCATTTGCTTCGCTTCTGCTGCGGTATAAGTTGGGCCAAATTCAGAGTTATCTAAGGCATAGGGCAGCATTACTAAAAAGATTACTCCCAAACCTGTAGTGCAAAATAGGTAATTAGTTCGATCGCCCGACAAGCGCAAGCCGCCATTTTCCCAGCCTAGCAGCCGCAAAACTAAAATTCCAGCAGCAACCAAGGCGTAAGGAGGATAGAATAGTCCGATCAGGGCGATCGCTCCCAAACAAGGCAGCAAGGAACTTCGCGACAAATAATATAAAAAAGCCAGAAATATCGGATAGATAAAAGCTCTTGGCGTTGTGGAAGCCAAATCGTCGGTCATCCACATATGCTGATTTAGCAGCAAAGATGCAATAAATCCACTCATCGGCACTGGCAGCATTTCTAGGCAAAGACCAAAACAGTAATAAGTGGAGATTAAGCCGAGAAATAGCGGCAATATTTTGTGAAAAAATAGCGGGTGAATCCCAATTGTTGCTGCTAATTTGTAGAGCGTGCTGTATCCTGCAGGGGCGACTGATTGAAAATAATTAGCAATGAAATCCTTGGGGAATAATTCAGGATCGACAAACCGCATCATCCAGAAAACGTGCTGCCTCGCATCGTCTTGCACCATATACTCGGCGCTAAAGACTTGCTTGAGTCCTAAAATACCATAAACTGTGGCAAATGTCAAGCTCAGAGTTAACCAAAATATTGTGTGCGATCGCGATGTGCGATCGACTTTAGCAGTCAGAAATTTGTGCAACCGAGCTATTAATACCATTTGAGGTTTGAGATTTGAGATTTGAGATTTGAGAATGACTAATTTTCAAAAGTATGATTATATCATGCCCGCTCAATTACCCCTAATAAAAAGTGTTTGTCGTGAGAACTTTAGTCCTCACGACAAACCGCTTTACTTTCAAATTCGCCCTATTTTAGATTATTTTCCAGGCCGCACACCCGCAATTTTAAGTCGAATCCGATACAGACTTGTATTTGCCGTAATGTAAAGCGTTTTGCGATCGCTTTCTCCCCAAGCCAAATTAGTCGCCGTCTCAGGCACAGAAATCTTCCCCAAAAGCTTGCCATCCGGCGATAAAATCCACACTCCCCCCGGCCCGGTGCTGTAAACATTCCCCTCTAAATCAACTTTTAGACCGTCGGGAACTCCGCCTTGACTGGCATCTTTTAAATCAGCAAAAAGCCGCTCATTTGTAACAGTTCCGTCCGGTTTTACATCGTAAACAGCAATGTATTTCGCTTCCGAATTGTTGACATAAAGTTTTTGCTCGTCTGGTGAAAAAGCGATGCCGTTCGGCAGCACCAAATCCTTAACCAGCAGAGTTAATTTTCCGTCGGGTGCCAGCCTGTAAACACCGTAAAAACCCAATTCTTCCTGCTCTTTAGTAACACCGTAGGACGGATCGGTAAAATAAATGCTGCCGTCGGATTTAACAACCAAATCGTTCGGACTGTTAAGCCGCTTGCCCTCGTATCTATCCGCCAATGCGATCACTTTGCCGTCTTTTTCAGTGCGGGATACGCGGCGATTTTCGTGTTCGGCAGTAAGTAAGCGGTTTTCTTTGTCTAAAGTATTCCCGTTGGCTTTTCCCGAAGGGCGGCGAAATACCTCAACTTCCTGATTTGAGGCGAATTTATAGATAATATCGGCGGGAATATCGCTGAACAGCAAAAAGCCGTCTGGATGCCAGATCGGGCCTTCTATAAATTGGAAATCGCCAGCTACTTTTTCTAATTTCGCACTGGCATCAAGAAAATCTTGCACGGTGTTTTTTTTATCCCTATTTTTCGTTTGGGCGGTCAAATTTGTTAAGTCTTCCTTAACTTTTTTGCTGGGGTTGCTGACTGCTAAACTTAATACTATCAACAACAAACTAATTGTAGCAATTTTGAGTGTCATGTTGGCGATCGTAATTTCATTAACCAAGAGCTGATATTATGTTTGGTTAGACAGCGTATTCCAGTATAGTAGGGACTTAGGCGCTTGCCTATTGGTGTCAACTTAAGACTGGAACCCTTTCAAGGATTAGAAAATTCAGCATATCAACTGTGCCAAATCAACACAAGATTGGTAGTGCGGGAAATGTTAAACCTGACTTACATAGAAAAAAAATAGTTTTGCAATCATGAACAAAAAACTTAAGCTACTTGCCATTAAAATTTACGATACATTGTTATTGGCAAAAATATTTAACTTCGCAATTGACAGGTATATGGAAAGAAACATTCTTCATAAATACTTGCTTTATGGGAATGAAGATCGCTTGCAAATTGATCGAACCGCAGTTGTAAACAATGCTACATTTAACACAATTTCTGGTTTCATTAAAATAGAAGAATATGCGTTTTTTGGACTGCACGTGACAGTGTTAACTGGCACCCATGATTATAACACATTCGACCGTGAAAGACAGACAACAGTTCCGGGTGTTGGAAGAGACGTAATCATTAAAAAGGGAGCTTGGCTCGCTAGTAACGTTACTGTGATTGGGCCTTGTATAATTGGAGAACATTCAGTCGTAGCGGCTGGTTCTGTTGTCAATAAAGATGTACCACCTTATACTCTTTTCGGTGGGGTTCCCGCTAAACTCATCAGAAAAATTACTCCCCCTTCAGATACCAATCGAACAGTCCATGAATAACCAATTATACTGGATATTATAGCAAAATTCTCCTTCGGCGATCGGCAGATACCCCACTTCTTCAAAAAATCGGGTATCTGCAAATACACCATTTTATCCTTGGCCAAGCAATCAATCAAATCTTAAGCTGGAAATGACACAAATAGAGATGCAGTCCCGATCGCGATCGCACCTATACCCATGACAAAAGACCAGAAGCGGTGATAGCTACTAACCACCGTACCGCTATGGCTTTCAAGCTGAATCAAATCCATCCAAGGTGCCACACCCCGGCGGAACCAACCCAAAGCGCTAACATCCATTCCCATCAAACTTTTAACCCGTTTCATGCCAAACAGAAAATTACCAATTGGCCCAAAACGAGAAGCATAGCGCAGATAAATCATTCCCGTTGTGTCTTGCAATTTCAAATCAGAACCGAAGGTATAACCCGCATCGCCGCGACCAATTAATTCGCCTTGCAGTTTCGCAGGTTGACCTCGCAAAGGACTTGCATAAGGGTCAGACATTAAAGTTAAAACATCCAAAGGTTTGGCTTGTTCGTAATTCGGGAACATCACCAAAGTCTTGAGCAAAATTCCCACGCCCAAAGCGATTAAAGGACAAGCAACCATCATCATCGGATTTACAGCATACAGCGCAATGCCGATCGCCAAACCCACGGCTAAGCCCAGAGTTTCTGCACTGTACAGCAGCAAATCGAACACAAAATTTCCGTACAATCTCCCCTTGCTCAAATGGTTGCCTTCGCCGACAATCCGGCCCATGTCAAACTCAACATCCAAGCCTAATTGTTCGGCATAAGTGCTCAAAGCGCGAACTCGTTTACCAGTCAGCGGGTGAGTAGAGTTCAACTCCATCCACCAACCCCAGGGATTAAACATATCCCACAAAAACACTCGCCCAATCTTTTCTGGTTCCGAAGAAATCCTGTAAGCAGTGCCAGTAGATGTGGCAGCTTTAGCATCGTAAATGCCTAAAGCGCGAGTTCCTTCTAATAAACGGCTGGGTTCTGTTGCTGTTTGTCCTTCTTCCAAAATACCGTAAGCAATTTTTACCAAAGCGCGAGACAAAGCATTGGGGTTGCCAGTAGTTTCGGCTGCAAAACGGTCGGCAAAATATTCTCGCGTCCGCGACAAATACAGCAGCAAATAAGTGCCAGCGAGGTAAAACAAATAAGCAACAGCAGCTACAGTACCCGCCGCATCTTTAGCTTTGTTGCCACCACTTCGACCCATTCTTTGAGCGGTAGTGTAAATTAAATAAGTAATCTGCACCAAAGTCGAAGCTAAAGTCATTACTGCAAAGTCCCAGTGGACGATGTGACCGAGTTCGTGGGCGTAAACAGTGGCAATTTCATCGTCGTCTAAATAGGTGAAAAGACCTTGACTGACGACTAAGCGAGCGCTGTTGGGAAATGAACCGTAAGTAAAAGCAGTAGGGTTTTGGTCGTCGATAATTCCTAAACGCGGCTGCTGAAGTTTTTTCTGCTGGCAAACCTTCTTAATAACTTTCGCTGTTTCGGGACTTAGGCTTTCAATTTCTGCTAGGGAAACCCAGCGAGTATGGTAGAGCCAATTTTGGGTTAAGTCCATCAAGTAAGGCGATAGGAAAAAAGCAGCGATGTTAAAAATCAGAGTTATGGGAAGTGCGATCGACAATCCGACGACTGGATCGGGACTGTTGAGAATCAAAACTGAGGCTAAGGATAGCGCTAACACCATACCAAATAGCATGGTAATAGTGACGCCGGAAGCTAAAACGAGATTTGGGCGAGTTTTTTGTATCAGTTTAACGCCGGCTTTGGGCGATCGCCCTGCCTTGCGTAAGGGGGCCTGAGATGACATAATACTCTCCGAAGGTTATTGACAAATGGAAATGATCGTGGGATTTTGTCTATACTTCCCTGTTTTAACGTGTAAAGGCGAATGGCTGTAAGGGATCTCAACAAAAATATAGAATTTCTTTGAGAATTGTTAAAACAGAAAACCGCCCCTAAATTTATTTCTAGGGATTCAATTCAACACTCAAAACCCAAAACCCAAAACCCAAAACCCAAAACTATTTAAAATTTACTGCTATGTCTATTATTGAAATTGCCCAAAAAACGCGCGTATCTGCTAGAAAGTTGGCAGTTTTGTCCGCTGATGCCAAAAATCAAGCTATTGAGGCTGTGGCGAAAGCTTTAGAAGCTGCTGCGGCGGATATTGTGGCGGCGAATGCGGCTGACTGCAAGGCGGCCGAGGCGGAGAGAATTGCCAAACCGCTGTACGATCGCCTCAAGTTGGATGAGAGCAAGTTGAAAAGTGCGATCGCAGGCGTGCGCGACGTTGCGAAACTCCCTGACCCGATCGGTGTCGTGCAAATCCACCGTGAATTGGATACAGGATTAATTCTGAAGCGCATCACCTGTCCTTTGGGCGTTTTAGGCATTATTTTTGAAGCGCGCCCAGAAGCTTTAATTCAGATAGTATCCTTGGCAATCAAATCCGGAAACGGCGTCATTCTCAAAGGCGGCAAAGAAGCAGTCCGTTCCTGCGAAATCTTGACAAAAGTGATACATCAAGCATTAGCAGAAACACCGGTTAATCCAGAAGCCGTGCAGTTGCTCACCACGCGGGAAGAAACAATCGAACTGCTCAAAATGGATGAATATGTAGATTTGATTATTCCCAGAGGTTCTAATTCCTTCGTGCGGTTCGTGCAGGAAAACACGCGGATTCCCGTCTTGGGACACGCCGACGGAATTTGTCATCTGTACGCCGACAAAGCGGCGGATATTCAGAAAGCAGTAGAGATTTCTGTCGATGCAAAAACTCAGTATCCAGCCGCCTGCAATGCCATTGAAACCTTGTTAGTTCACAGTGCGATCGCCCCCAAATTCCTGCCCGCAGTTGCCGAAGCTTTGCAGCAGAAAAAAGTCGAATTGCGGGGAGACGAAAAAACTCGCGCCATCCTAGAAAATATTGCCGAAGCAAATGATGCAGATTGGTCTACAGAATACAGCGATTTAATTTTGTCAATCAAAATAGTAGATTCTGTGGAAGAGGCAATTAACCATATCAATACTTACGGTTCCCGACATACAGATGTCATTGTTACCGAAGATAGCGAAACCGCCGAAACATTTTTAAATGGAGTCGATGCGGCCGGAGTTTATCACAATTGTTCGACTCGATTTGCCGACGGTTTCCGCTACGGTTTCGGTGCAGAAGTGGGGATTAGCACGCAGCAAATGCCGCCTCGCGGCCCTGTTGGTTTAGAGGGGTTGATTACCTATAAGTATCGAGTTGTTGGAGATGGCCATGTTGCCGCGAGTTATGTAGGGAAAGATGCTAAGGAGTTTACGCATCGAGATTTGTAGTATAGGACTTACCCACGAGTGGTCAGAAACCGGGTTTTTTTACGAAAATACTTTGTTAGAGTGCGTAGATAAGCTAAAAAACCCGGTTTCTTTGGTTACAGTGTGTAAGTGCCGATCTAGTTTGGAGAGCAAGAAATAAAATTATGACAGAAACTCAAAATCAACCCAGAGAATACGATGCCGTCAAGGGCGGTGAATCTCCAGTGCCATTAGGTGCGGCCGTCTTAGGCGGGATTCCCGGCGTTAAAAGTCGTTTAGCTTCAGCCGCTGCCGAAGTCCGAATCGCCGCACTGTCTGAAGCACTCAAATATGGGAAAACGGGCTTAGATTTAATCATGGGCGCACTGCAAGATGATAAATCAATGGCCGTGAAACTGGCTGCATATTGGCTGCTGAGAGGCATAAATCAACTAAGTCTCAAACAGCAGTTCCAAAACTATTTGCCTACTTTTGACTTTGATGTGATAAAAATTGATTCGTATAAAAAAAATCCCACCCATAATTATGCTCACTTCTTCCCCGAAGACTTAGGGAACGGAATTGTGCTGGAAATGGTTTATATTCCAGGTGGCATTTTTATGATGGGTTCACCAAGAACACGGAAACATCCTATAATTGATGAACAAAGCCCCGAGCATCAAGTAAAAGTACCCGCTTTTTATGCAGGAAAATATGCCATCACCCAAGCACAGTGGCAAGCGGTGATGGGAAACAACCCATCCTATTTCCAAGGTGAAAAACGTCCTGTTGAAAATGTATCCTGGGATGATGCCGTCGAATTTTGTGCCAAACTCTCGCAAACAACCGAGAGAAAATATCGCCTTTTGAGTGAAGCAGAATGGGAATACGCCTGTCGTGCCCGAACAACAACCCCATTTCATTTTGGGGAAACCATTGCCTCCGATTTAGTCAACTGTCAATATGAATCAGTGCGTTACTTGGTACCCCTGCAATATCCGTCCAAAGAAACAACTGATGTCGGGAGATTTCCCCCCAATGCCTTTGGACTATACGATATGCACGGAAATGTTCAGGAGTGGTGCAGCGATAGGTGGCACGGAAACTACGATAGCGCACCAACTAACGGAAGCTCCTGGGAAGCTGGCACGGATAATTACCGAGTGCTGCGTGGTGGCTCCTCGAACGACGAGCCGTTTTGTTGCAGAAGCGACTTTCGTACTTACGGTTGTTCGGCCGAGCGCAGCTTGCTTCAGCTCTCCGGTTTTCGAGTTGCTCTGGTTTCCCCGTAGCCTTTGGTTTTTGGAAGATTTGAATATGAAATTGGCGCAGGCTCAGGCTCTAGCAGAAATCGATTTACAAAATAGCCGCTTTACGCTCGCGACCGGGAAAGAATCAGAAAGTAGTTAGAAGCTTTGATAGTATTGAGAGGTGAAACAGATGCCCGCTAGCATCACAATTAACCCTCATGAAGTTCAGCAAATCTCGCAAGCGCGTACAATCAGTTAGTCTGAAAAACGCTGTACTGGGAGCAATAGAAAAAGAACACCCAAATTACGTACAAACAATGGCTGAAGTTGTGCAGGAATCTTTGGCTAAATCAGGCGATCGTCCTGCATTGACACCGGATGAGTTTTGTGAGTGGCTAAGCAGTGTTTCGGATTAACCCATCTGACTCCCTGGTAAACAAACTTAGCTACAATAAGCTATACTGTGCTCGGCGACTCCCCAACTCGAACAATTTTCCGTTGTTTATGTCTAACTCCTCCCTCCTCGCCCCCGGTTCAACTCTCGAAAAACGCTACCGCATCCTCCGCGAATTAGGCCGCGGTGGCTTCGGCCGCACTTACCTCGCCGAAGACATCAACCGCTACAACGAACATTGCGTGCTCAAAGAGTTTTCTCCGGTTGTTCACAGCCCGAAAGCTGCCGAATTGTTCGATCGCGAATCGAGTATGCTTTACAACCTCCAACACCCGCAAATCCCCCGCTTTCGAGAACTCCTGCGAACCGATATCGGCGGCAATCAATCTTTATTTTTAGTGCAAGATTATATCCCGGGTCAAACCTACGAACAAATACTGATATCGCGTCAGCAACAAGGTAAAAATTTTACAGAATCCGAAATTACTCAACTGCTATTTCAGCTTTTACCAGTTTTAGAATACATCCACTCAAAAAATTTAATTCACCGCGATATTTCCCCGGATAATATTATTCAGCATGATGCTGACAAACTACCATTTTTAATTGATTTCGGTTCAGTCAAACAAATCGCAGCTAATGCCGTACATCAGTTTAACCGACAATCCGATACGGCGATCGGCAAACAGGGTTATTCGCCCCCGGAACAAATGCGGCAGGGTAAAGTGTCTCCGGCTAGCGATTTATATGCTTTAGCAGTCACGGCTTTAGTCTTGCTAACGGGCAAAAAGCCTCAAAAATTGTACGATATTAACGGCAAAACTTGGGATTGGCGATCGCACGTCAGTGTCAGCCCAAATTTAGCCGCGGTATTGGATAAGATGCTAGCAGAACAACCGGGCGATCGCTACCAGTCTGCAAAAGCAGTCCGCGAAGCACTCAAAGATCCAAAACTATCTCAAATTAGCAGTATAATTTCCCAAATGGTGACAATGAACTTTGTCGGCCGCCCTTTCAAAAACGCCACTCAAACTGCTACCAGCAATCATACTCCTGTTAACCCCAACCCTCAAATTGTTAAAAACCACAACATTTTTAAGTTAATACCTTGGAAAACCCTAGGGAGTTTAAGCGTGGTTTTGTTGCCCGGAATGTTAGCTTTTAGTGTAGTCAAATCTGGTTTCACGTTGCCCAAGTTGCCGGATTTACCTAAATTTTCTTCGCGCCAGCAACCTGCCGATACATCCTTACAGCAAGCTGAAATAATTCGTCAAGAAAAGATTGGTAAACGGCGCAAAAATCTCAATATAAATCAAGATATCTTCTATCAAAAAGTTGATGAATTATATTACAATAAATATCCCGAATTCCAAGGTCGTATCTTGACAGAAAAGCCAGAAGATGCAGAAATTAGGCGGAAATGGTATGAAGTTGCTGAGGATTTACTGGACAAGTTGGAGAAAGGAGGACAGTTGTGAAATTTAAGATAAAATAAGACTGATTTAACCGCAGAGGTCGCAGAGGGCGCAGAGGGAAGTGGTAAAGGGATCGCAAAAAGAGAGGGAAGAGAAAGATAACTTTATCTGGTTTAATACAAATTGGTATAGGCAACGCACTTTTAGTTTATTACAAAATGGATTCTATTCAACTTACAGGAATTCGCTGCTACGGATATACGGGCTATCTGCCGGAAGAGCAAGTTTTGGGCCAGTGGTTTGAAGTGGATGTTACTCTCTGGCTGGATTTATCGCAAGCTGGAAAAAGTGATGATATTCAACACACTCTTGATTACCGCAGCGCAATTACTCTGATTCAAAAGCTAGTCAAAGACTCGAAGTTTTTATTAATCGAACGCCTAGCAGATACTATTGCCCAAGCGCTTTTACAACTACCCTTAGTCGAAAAAGTTAAACTACAACTCTCGAAACCTGCTGCCCCCATCCCTGATTTCGGTGGCAGAATTACTCTAGAAATTACTAGAAGTCATTAGTCCTTAGTCCTTAGTCATCAGTCTTTAATCTGCATTAGTTTGTCACTAATGACTGATGACTGATGACTGATGACTATTGACTAATTACCACTTCAGCAAATTAAACTCTTCCATGTCTACTGTATTGCGGTTGCGATAAATCGCCAAAACAATTGCCAAACCTACGGCAGCCTCAGCAGCGGCTACGGTAACTACAAACACCGTAAATACTTGACCTTTAATCTGTACGGGGTCAAGATAATTGGAGAAAGCCATCAAATTAAGATTGACAGCATTCAGCATCAACTCGATTGACATTAACACCCGCACCGCATTTCGGCTAGTAATCAAACCATAAACACCAATGCAGAAAAGTGCGGCGGCTAATAACAGAAAATACTGGAGTTGCAGTTGCATAAATTTTGCGATTTTCTCTCAATCAATATTACTACCAAACAGACAGATAGGTGCGCAGCGCGCACCCTAGTGTTACTTAGATTCCGGCGAAGAAACATCTCCGGCAGAAACTAATTCGCGAGGTCTTTCTTGCAAACTAAAAGCTGGTGTTTCAGATAGCTTGTTCGACGACAATTGATCGGGCAAGAAATCGCGGCGTGCTAGCACAATTGCTCCTACCATTGCCATCAACAAAAACACTGATGCTAACTCGAAAGGTAGCAAATAGTCAGTGAAGAAATGTTTGGCGATCGTGACGATCGAACTTTGTGCAGGTGCTCCTGTCGTCGCCACAATAGCCCAAGGACTAGAAACCACCATCGTACCCAAAAGCGCAAATAAACCAGCACAAACCACTGCTGTGGCTACTTGACGCACCCAAGCGTTGGGAATAGTGCGGAAATCTTCTCGCTTGTTCACCAACATAATCGCAAACAAAATCAAGACGTTAACAGCGCCAACATAAATCAATACCTGCGCTGCTGCTACAAAGTCGGCATTCAGCAACAGGTACAACCCGGCAATGCTCGTAAATACGCCGCACAGCAAAAAAGCTGAGTAAACGATGTTGGAGAACAGCACTACTCCTAATGCTCCTGCAATCATCATTACGGACAGTATGCCAAACGAAACAATTTGAACCCCTTCGGCTAGATTCACAATTTTTAATCCTCAATCCTTAGTTTTCTATGGTTCGTTTTTACTTATTAGTTAGCAGTCATTGATAATGATTATTTCACTAATAACTGATGACTGCTGACTAATGACTAATTACCTATTTTTCGAGAATTTACTCTGAAGGGAGACCAGCGCGCCGATCGCTGCTGGGAACTTCATGAGGGTTGATCGGACCTTTCGGCAAATAAGCGAATTCCCGCAGCGGTGTTACCATCGGGTCATCTGTAACCTTGTAGGGCAAACGTCCGAGAGCCACGTTGTCAAAATTCAATTCGTGGCGCTCGTAAACGCCTAACTCGTATTCTTCTGTCATGGACAAACAATTAGTCGGACAATATTCTACGCAGTTGCCGCAGAAGATACAAACACCGAAATCGATACTGTAGTGCTTGAGTTGTTTCTTCTTGGTTTCTTTGTTAAATTCCCAATCCACTACAGGTAAGTTGATCGGACACACCCGAACGCAAACTTCGCAGGAGATGCACTTGTCAAATTCAAAGTGAATTCTGCCCCGAAAACGTTCGGAAGGAATTAATTTCTCGTAAGGATACTGCACCGTAATCGGGCGGCGTCTCATGTGGTCAAAAGTAACAGCTAGACCTTGACCGATATACTTAGCAGCTTGAAAACTTTCTTTGGCGTATTCGCCTACTTGATTGAGGAATTTTAGCATGGTGTTCTCTCTCTGTACTTGAGTTTTTGGTCATTGCTAATTGATAATAGGTAATTGGTTAACAGCTTTTTTTTTTACCTGTTGCCATTTACCTATTATCAATTAACCGCCAAAAGCAAAAGGAAAGGCAAGCTTCAAAGCTGCGGTCAATAGCAAATTAACTAAAGCAACGGGCAGCAAAAACTTCCATCCCAAATCTAGCAATTGGTCGATCCGAACTCGCGGCAGAGTCCAGCGGAGCAGAACTGCCAGAAACAGGAAAAAGTAGGCTTTCAGCATGGTCATCGTAATGCCCAGCGTGCCGGTAATTACCTGCAACCAAGGAGTCGTCTCGCTCAATCCCAGGGCATTTGTGATGACTCCGACCGGAATCGGACTTTCCCAGCCGCCGAGGTACAAAACTGCTACTAGCAGGCAAGAAAGGACTAGGTTAACGTAGGAAGCGATGTAGTACAAAGCAAATTTCATGCCCGAGTACTCAGTCTGATATCCTGCTACCAATTCTTCTTCTGCTTCCGGGAGGTCAAAGGGCAACCGTTCGCATTCTGCTAGTGCTGCGATCCAGAAAATCAGGAAACCTGCGGGTTGCCGCCAGATATTCCAGCCGAGAATGCCGTAGCCGGCTTGCTGGTGTACGATGTCGATCGTACTGAGGCTGTTGGACATCATCACAACTGCCAATACTGCCAAAGCTAGGGGAATTTCGTAGCTGAGGGATTGAGCGGCTGCTCTGAGTCCGCCTAGGAGGGCGTATTTGTTGTTGGAAGCATAGCCGGACATCAGCAAGCCGATCGGCTGAATGCTAGAAAGAGCAATCCACAGAAATATCGCTGTCCCGATATCGGCGATCAGCATATGCTCTCCGAAGGGCACGATTAAGTAGGAGAGAAAAACTGGAATCACCACAATTACCGGGCCCAGCGTGAACAGCAGGGCGTCAGCTTTTGCCGGTACAATGTCTTCTTTGAATACCAACTTCAGACCGTCGGCAACGGGTGCTAGCGTTCCCAGAGGGCCAATAAATTCCGGGCCTACCCGCTGTTGAGCGGCGGCGGAAATTTTCCGCTCTAGCCAGACACTAGTAAGTACCCCGAATACAGCACCGACAATCATCAGCAACATTGGCAGCGGTAGCCAAAGCACTTTGGCGATCTCCGCCGGCAAGCCCCAATTGATTAGGGCTTCTACGAAACTTCCTTGTAAGTCAATTCCTGGGTTCATTTTTCCAGCTTTTGAGCGCTCAGCATATAATTTTTCACCCGTCCTTCGTAGGAGTAGGCTTAAAAATCGGGGTCTTTGTAAAGATTTTTAAGGCTTTACCGCCTAATAGTATATCGCCCGACAGGCTCTAAGAACGTACAGACAGGGTGAAGTTATAATTATATGAACCCGCAGCCTCGCTAATGGGTTGGTAATTTATGTTGCTTGTTGACTGTTGAGTGTTCATTGGTCGATCGATTTTGAGCCAGCAATCAATCAGGATTTACGCACTCTCGTGTCTCAAACCTCGATCCCCCTGGCGCCCACCGCGTCCGGGGGGGGACAAGAGAACTCAAAGTCAACCCCTACTCCCCTTTTTAAGGGCGATTTAGGGGGATATAGACTCAGCTATAAGCGAGATATAGCTCAAACAAAAGGACCCAGAGTTAACTCTGGGCCCTTTTAATGCTTTAAAGTAACTTTCAAATGGTTTAAACCATTGATTTTACGTTACTTTTTTTATGGAACTGGGCAGAATCGAACTGCCGTCCAAAGCGGGTATTTACCTTCCGATCGTTCACAGGTTTATCCCTTCTCATCCTCAGGGCGGGAACCATCTTTATCCCAAATGGGGGGATTTTCTAGTGATTGCTTTCCTAGCTAGCCGACTAGAAACGTTTAGCTAGGGCATCCGTTGGGGGTTGTTCTGCTACCGTTAACGGAGTTAGGTGGCAGACGCTCTAAACTGGGCTTAAGAAGTTTTTAGGCTACAGCAACAGTTTTGTTTACACGAGCGAAAGGAACGATGTTGTTCGCATTTACTTTTTTGTTTGAGCCGATATTAACGAGAGTAGACTCCCTCTCGACCTGCATCACGGAGCAGCTTTCGCCACCCTGTCGAAACCATTACAGCCCCTCGTGTGTTCTTTGATCATAGACAATATTTCGTGTTGCGTCAAGGGATTTTAGATTTTAGATTTTAGATTTGGGATTTGGGATTGGGGATTAAAGAAACCGGTTTTTTTGCGGTTAAGGCGGGCTGTAGCGATTTGAGATTTGGGATTTGGGATTGGGGATTGGGGATTAAAGAAACCGGGTTTTTTGCGGTTAAGGCGGGCTGTAACGAAGTATCTGGCAAAAAAAACCGGTTTCTGACCTCCCGTGCGTAATTCCTAATTAATGCAAATTTTCGTCCCAGACGCCGATGTAAATCCGATCGCGCTCATTCCGTTCGATCGTCCCTTCCAGCGAACCCTTCTTAAACGTAAACCGATTAGTTCGGCGCTGCTGCACGTCTCGGAAGCCTTGCAAAATCTCCCGGCTGGCGCCGCCCACCATCCCGTTTAACGCGGTTCGCACTACCAAATCGTCCACCGACTGGGCAAAAGAACCCTCTGTTTGTACTAGCTGGCCCGAATCGCGATCGTAAATGTAGCCGAGAGTAATCCGATTTGGCAATATTTCGTAAAGTGCGGTGCGAGTATTTGGCCAATAGCCCCGGGCTTTAGAGTCAGTGGGTTCTCCCAATTCGGATAAAATCTGACTTTCCGCCGTACCAACGGCAAACCCAGGGATTGTGGGAGTCTTCCGATCGTTGGTTCCCGGTTGTTCGCTGGGTGCGGGCGATCGATCGGGCGGCAACTCTTTGTCAACAAGTTTTTCCGTCGGCTGTTCTAGGGGCGGTGCCCCCCTGTCCGCCCCCGTTGGGGCTGGTGTTGGGGTTGGGGCCGGTGTTGGGGTTGGGGTTGGAGCCGGTGTTGGGGTTGGAGTTTCCGCAGCAGGCGGCGGAGTTTCTCTGCGAGTCGGCGAGAAAGGCGTTGGTGCGGGCGCGGGAATTGGTGCGGGGATCGATCGCGCCTCTGGATCTGCTGGGGCTGATGTGCGATCGTCCTGGGCTACCGGTGCGGGTTCCGAAGACGGCCTGTTGAGGAAAACCCTCGCAATCCCGACCAAACCTGCCACAATAAGTGCGATCGCCGCGAGCCCCAAAATCGACCAAACCTTGCGGTTGCCGGACCCAGAAGGCACCACAGCAGGCGCTGTTCTGGAACCCGCAGGCGACTGAGGCCCGTGTCCCGGAATCACCGCCACCGTCGGCCCGGTGCTCGGCGACGCTGCACCGTGAGGCTGCCCCCGCAGCAGCGACAGCCACTCATCCACGCTAGCAGGGCGATTTTGAGCCTCTACCGTCATCCCCCGCATCACCCCCGAACTGACCGCGGCACTTAGCTGAGGCTGCAAGTCCCGGGGTGAAGGCATCGGCTGGCTGGTGCGCAAAATTGCAGCCACCGGCACCTGTGCTGTCAGTAAAGTGTAAAGCGTCGCCGCCAGACCGTAAACATCTGTTGCGGGCGTATATTTTCCTTGGGCAAAATACTGTTCGGGGGGCGCGTAGCCGTCGGACACCATATTAGTGTGACTTTGGGTTGCACCAGGAGTAAACTCGCGGGCTATGCCAAAATCAATCAGCACAACTTCGTGAGTACCTTGGCGCAAAATAATGTTTTGCGGCTTGACATCTCGGTGCAGCAAACCCTTTTGATGCACCACTTTTAAAGCAGCCCCTATTTGCGTGATGTAGAGAATTGCGAGATTTTCTGGCAGCGGATTATTTGAACCGACTACATCGCCCAAATTCTGACCGGCTATGTAGTCCATCACCATGTAAGGCTGTCCGTCTTCCACAAAGAAATCGCTGACGCGGACAATATTCGGATGGACGCAGGAAGCCAACCGCCTCGCTTCGTCTTGAAATTTGCGATCGAACTCAGCAAAATTGGGTTGCTGTCGCAGAGATTCGTTGAGGGTTTTTATGACTACAGGCTGTCCTAAATAGCGGTGATTTGCCCTGAAAGTTATTCCAAAGCCGCCTCTTCCCAATTCTTGTTCGAGGGTGTACTTTCCACCCTGTAAAGTTTTGCCGATTAGCGCATCCATATATTTAGGCGATGGCGTACCAGATAATATGGCTGATTATGGCACGTATGGTCGGCCCTCCTCACCACTCCAAAGGGCGATCGCAATCCTCGATCGGCGTTGCCATTCCGAACCGAATCGATTATCGCATCCCTGGGACTGATAGAAGAAACAGTGTCTCCTGCACAGATGCCCCGTCAGATTCAGATAATAACACTGCATTGCTAGTCTGTCCTGCGATCGCGATCGGTTGAAGTGACTGACTCATGGGAGCGATCGACTGCTGCAACTGCTTTTGGGCTTCATTGATTGGAATCCTAATCTTCCCCTTTTCTAAATACGCTTTTCTCGATGATGTTGGGTGGCTGTAGACACTCCCTTAATTATGAGCGATCGCTCCCTTTCTGACTTCTATGATATCTATCTAATTCCTTGATTCTCTAACCAGTTATCTAAAGGTTCAATCATCAAGGTTGGCAAATGTCGGTGCTAAGGCCCGTGAAAGCCGAGCTTGCCAATCCTTTGCCTCCCCTTCAACCCCAGGATACTCTAGCTTAAAATTGTCCCAATCTAGATATGCTGAACCCGGTGATTCTGTCCAAGGAAATCCAGATTTCCAAGAAAAGTTTGGTTGCCCTGCAGCCTGATTCTTCCAATCTTCACTTGAATGAAGAACTTTATAAAGAATGTCAAAGGACAATGAAGTTTGCTCCGCTAAGAGTGTTGCATCATACAAATCTTTGCCTTGTGGATAAGTATCGGTTTCTAACCAAAGCAATTTCCATGCCAATGACAGTTCTTTAGAAGCTGCCCACACTAAACTATTTTCAGCAATTGAGGAAGGGATATATACCTGAATTGGCTGGCACAACAGTTCTTCATTAAAAACCACATCCATATGCAAATCTCCTGAAGGAAAACCGTCTGCTTTCCAAGGAAAAATAATGCGCCTACCTGATGCACGTTCATAAGTCCAAATCTCAGTTATGGAGATTTTGTCAACGTCAATAATCGCATTACCTACATGAGGATGATCTGAAACTATCTGAATTAATCCATTGAACAATTCTCTAGATAAAGGGGAATTGACGCTAATATCGTGAGGTCTAAAAACCCAATCTATATCACCGGGTTCTCTCGCCACATCTCCCAACCATGCTTTCAGTAATAAACTACCTCGTAAAACAAGGCGATCTTTCCAGATTGAACAACTAATAATTTGCAGCAGATAATCCATAACTTGCCGACGAATATTCAGCCATTGAGTTCTAATTTCTGGATCTTCAAATATTGGCTCTCCCAGACGAAATGCTCCCCGAAGATGCTTCTGGGGAATTAGTGCAGGCTCGAAAACTGTTGGCCGTTCAATTTTCTGACCTTGTTCTGAAACAATAATGTATGTCTTCGGATCGTATTTCATTAATCCTCCTTTATATTATGCTTGATAGTTATCCCTGTGAAATTGGTGGTTTTTTCCCTATTATACATCCTCTCCTCCGATTTTATATTCTGCTTGATAATTATAGGTGTAAAATTGGTGATTTTTTCCCTTGAATCCAACCTGCGTCAAGGTCAAGATTACTATCATAGACAACAAATTCTGCTTCGACATCGATCGCTAAATATCTCAAAGTAGCAATCGCTTTTAAGAGACTTTGAAGTTGTTGTTGAGCTTCAACACGACCAACAGAGATACAACGCTGAGTGACAAATCGCTCGTGATATTGGTCACTCCGAGTCTGGAAGAGATTACGAGAGAGATGAGCACAATGTCTTTGGGCCAGGTCAATCAGAGGCAGAATATCAGCAGAAGGTTCAAGCAACAGTTTGATATGATGCTCAAAGTAGCGATCGCATGGATGGTTTAGTGCTTCGGCATTAGACTGCGGAACACTCTGGTTCCACTGTGGCACCTCAATTTTGATGCGTGTCACCGTGAAGCCTTCAGCATTTAGAGATTGGCTTGAATCAAATGCAGTCTTTAACTCGTTTGTCAGGCTACCTTGCCCATGCCGCGTCAACATTAGTTGAGATACAGTAACCCCACGGTCTAGAACTATATGGAGAAGTTTTAGACCATGATTAATGCCCCATTGTTCAAGCGCCTCTACTCTGTCCAAGTCCTTGAGGCAAACGGTAATGTGAGTTTCAAATTTTCCAGTGAATTCCATGAATTCTTCCTAATAGGTCGGCTCACCGCAGCCGCACTACAATGCACTATCGAAACGCTTGTCTCGGAACCCTGGCGAGTTGGTAAGCGCCCCGACTGTCCAACAATTGATATTGATTTGGCTGCAATCCTAATTCCACAAATTTGTCTGGATATCCCAGTACCAAAATAGAGGGAGAAGTTGGGTTTTTAGATTGCTTAATGTAGTCGATCGCCTTGGTGACAGCTCGGTAGTAAGTCACCGGTCCTTGGGTATAAAAAACCAGACTTGGTTTCCAGAAACCAACCATAATAAACTCTTCCCCCGGCAGTTTTTGTTGAACGGCAACCTGCGCTAACTGTCTCAGAGGTAACTGGCGGTTGATATCGACCACTTTGTAGGCTGGAGTAAGACCAAAGATGATAAATGCTACTAACCCGATGAAGTTAGCAACCAAAATCCAGCGCTGTTGCCGCTTCCAAAGTAAAAGTGCGATCGCCACCGCTGCAGTTATCCAAATCGCACCGCCGACAATCAGCAATCCCGACTGCTGAATTGCTTGGGGAAAATTGGGCATTGCCGGGTCATCTCCCAGCCAGTTGTAGCAGTAGAAAGTTGCTCCGGCTACAATTAATAAAAATATCACATTAAAAATGTATGTAACTAACAGCCCTCGCGGTAAAGAATTCAGTTTTTTTTCTAACTTTGCCCGCCTGTTTTCGGGTTCGTTGCCTGCAATAATATCGCTCCACAGCAGCGTTACCAAAATCGCAGCGGCGGGGATTAAAGGCAATACATAACTGGGCAATTTGGTCACGGCGATCGTAAAAAAGCCAAAGATGCAGCCGAACCAAAATAGGGCAAATAAACTCAACTGAGCCGCTCGCGGTTGACGGCGCCAGTAACTGCGCTGCCAAAAACGGGTGCGGGCGATCGCCACCGGCAAATAAATCGACCAAGGTGCAAAACCAACTAGCACTACAAAAAAGTAAAAATACCAAGGCGCCGAGTGCTTGTTGACTACTCCAGTAAAACGCTGGAAATTGTGATAGCCGAAAAAACTGTCAATATAAGTTTGACCGTTGGCTAAAATAACCAAAATGTACCAAGGCAGGGCGATCGCCAGAATAATCAAGATTCCCGACACCGGACGCATTTCGCGCCAAAGTTGCCGAAAATTTCCCAAATAAAGCCCGAAGCTGCCAACAATCAGCGCTGGCACGACAATTCCCACAGGCCCCTTAGCCAGAATTGCTAAGGCAATTAGTACGTAAAAAGTCAGATACCACTTATTAGGAAATCTGGAAGCGGAAACAGTGGAAAATTCTGCTTGTTCTCTCTGTTCATCTAGAGTGTAACCGAGGAAAAATGCCAGCAGTGCCGAACACATACAGCCGACTAATAGCATATCTGAAACGCCAGTCCGTCCCCAGGCAATAGTTTGGGGATTTAAAGCTATTAGGGCCGCACCAATCCAAGGAGTAGAAAAAAAGAGCGGAAGACGGGGAGTTTTGAGTTTTGAGTTTTGAGTGGGGAAGAATTTTCCTTCTTCTTCATCCCCTCTTCCTTCTTCCTCCTTCCTTCTTCCTTCTTCCTTCGAGAGGGTATAAAATCCCAGGCAAGTCAGACCTATCGCGCACAAAGCCGAGGGAAGACGCACGGCCCATTCGTTAACGCCCAGAGTGCGGTAAGCCACCGCCATCAGCCAGTAAATCAACGGCGGTTTGTCAAACCTGGTTTCGCCGTTGAAATAAGGAGTGATCCAATCCCCTGTCACCGTCATTTGACGGGCCGCTTCGGCAAACAACGGTTCGGTTTCGTCAACTAAACCGATATTGCCGAGATTCCACAAGAAACCTACCCAGGCGATCGCGAACAGCCACAACAGCGACAGCAGCTTTGGCGCGATCCTCTTGGAGGGCTTTCCTTCGGATCGCAACGCTTTCGCTAACGGGCCCTTCCTAAACTCTGACAAATTTTTAATAACTTCCTTCACCCAAACTTCCTGCGATTTTAGATTTTAAATTTTAGCGCGCATAGAGAGTCTACCGAAAGATTCGCATTCTCGAAACTCCCAATTCGATCGAATCCGGTTCAACTGAGATGTTCCACCCTTCTCAACAAGGCTTTCATGGGCGGGATCTCCTGCCCATCCCAGAAGAAAATTCACTCTTTGTGGAACAGGCATCTTGCCTTTTCTTTATAATGGTGCCGCTATGTGAGTTTAACCTCCCACAGCGGCACCATTCTCAACAAGACCGGATCGATCGGCTTTCTCGACCAAAATCTCGGAACCTCCTGCTAAGGGTTCAAGGCTGCAAAATTAATTGCCATTCTCTGGCTGTGCTGTTCCAAGCGGGCGAGGCTGTCTCCCCGGCCACGTAAGGTCCCCAGTAGCGGCGAGAACCATCCTGAGCAAAAACAACCAAAATATCTCCCTTTTTGACTTGTAACTTGCCCTCCGGCAGCGATAGCATCAGTCCCTTGCCGCCGCCTTCCCCCGGCGCAAAATCCCAGTGTGCCGGTTTGCCGTAGGATTTCTCGGCCTGCCGTTTCGACAGCAGGGCCACTCGCACTGGGTGTTCGCTGCGGTTGCTGACGCGCAGACTGCCGGTGGCTTTAGTATTTGCAGGGATTGAGGAAAGCAATTCCTCCTCTGATTCTGGGAGGGTTGGTGTTGAGTCGGGTTTGGGCTCGTTAGCGGTGTCTGCCGAAGCTGTCGCGACTGGGGAAACGGGGGGTGTTGGGGGGAGTGCGGTGGCTGGGGAGGGCAAATCGCTCGGCAAATTTGAACCGTTGGAGATAGTGATTTCAAAACGTCCTAGAAACATTCCTGTAATTAGGACGATCGACACTCCAATTACGAGCTGGTAAATGTTAAGTTTCATAAATTTTACGCTTAAAGGATAGACTGCACGCCCAATTAGTCTTAACTATTTTTAATGTAGAACCCGGGGCTGCTGTGCCACAAGATACAGTTACACTTAATTACTTGACCGTTCTCGGCGATAAGTCGGCGATCGTTCCATACCATTTTAGATGTTAAATTTTAGATTTTAGATTGCTACATACTGAGCCCGGTAAAGATTTGGAGTTTGTCTGAACCGGCATTTTTTGACTCATCGGTATAACTTTTAATACCCGTTTAAAAAAAGAATGCAACTATAGGCAGACGATCCAAACCCCAACACTCATTACTCATTCCCAATCTCAAATCTCAAATCTAGAATCTCAAATTGTATAACTTTTATGCAGAATACCCGAATTAACAGATTGATTGATGTTCTGGGCGATCGATTCCGAGGCTGGCTGAGCAATCCTTGGCGGCGGATTTCCCTCCTGCTAATTAGTCTGCTATTCGGCACTTTTTTAGGAACAGCTATTTCGACGATCGCCGGACAATCTGCTGATTGGGATATTGTAGCCGCTGGGCTGTTGGTGTTGTTGACGGAGTTCGTGAGCTGGCTGGTTTACGGCGCCCCGCGGCCTGTAGCCCGTTCTTTTTGGGTGGAGATGCTCAATGCTCTGAAAATTGGCCTGACTTACAATTTATTTGTGGAGGCCTTCAAACTAGGCTCGTGAACGAACCTGACGGTCAAGGTCGTACCGTTAGACCGCAGGCTTCTTTTTCCTTTTTTGCAAAGGCTTTGTTGAGTGACGAAGTTCCCCCGCCACTTTCATGATTTAGACCAATCTTCTTTATAAGTTTGGCTGAATTTTCATCTCTATCCAAAGATTCTCCACATTGACAATAATGCCATCGATCCGACAATTCTTTCGATACTTTATTGAGGCAATTCCAGCAATGTTGAGAAGTCCCTTTCGGCTCAACAAATAAAACGCTTTTACCCAATTTCCAAGCAACGTATTTGAGGACAGTAGCGAATTGACCGTGAGCAGCATCAAGCATTGATTTATTCAAACCACTTTTAGCTGATTGACCATTTGGTAAATAAACCAAGTTGCCATTGTCAATATCGCTCTTGACGTTGGCACGTCTGGTCAGATTCTTGATACTCAAATCTTCAACAACTAAAACGGCACATTTGCCAAATAGCTCATGTGCCGTTTTAAACTGAAAATCAAGTCTAGCTCTAGCTACGAATTGGTGAAGTTTAGAAATCTTGCCCTTGATAATTTTCCAAGGTTTAGAACCCTTAGCTCTATTAGCGAGTTTCGCTTGAAGTCTTGCTAATTTGTCAGCAGACTTCCTCAAGAATCTAGGATTCTCAACCCTTTCACCATTAGAAAGGTAAACGTAATTAGTGATTCCCAAATCAATACCAAGAGTATTTTCGTCAGTCGGTTGAATTTCTGCAACCGTTACGGGAACCGTTTTATCTTCTAGCGTTAGGGAAATATACCACCCATCTGCTTCTCTGATAACTGTTCCAGTCTTAACCTTGAATCCTGTCGGTATTGGGCGATGGAAAACCATCGGCACTTGACCTATTTTTGTGAGGTTAATGCAAATTCTATTTTGCTCATTCTTAATAATATCAAGATTATTTAATTGAGGATAAGTGAAAGATTTGTAGTAGTGAAACCCTTTGAACTTGGGTTTACCTCTACGATTACCGTTTTTATCGGGCGTAGTAAAGTTTGAAAAGGAAGTTTCCACTCTGTTAACTACATCCTGCAAAACTTGGGAATCCAAAACTTGGTAATCAGGAAATAGTTTTTTGGTGTTTTTTAGGTCAGCTAACTGTAGAGTTTGCCATTGTACATAACCACCTTCAATATTTGAGAAAACATCACCTTTCCTAGTTAAAGGATTGCCTGAGTCATCCTTTTTCCTGCCATCCCTAGTTTGCGTTCTGGTTAAGGGAATGTTTTGATAGATTTCCTCAACAGGAACTATAGAAACAGTTAAAGGGCAGGCGTTGATAGGTGTTCTTGTGGATTCCCACCATCTAAATCTTTCACCTAGTCGGTAGTTATATTGTCGGCGACAGAGTTCTAGATGAGCCGCAATCGTTGTCAGTTGGGCTTTTGTGGGTGTGAGGCGGTATTTGTATGTGAGTTGCATCAGAAACTTTCTTTTTTCGACCTTTGCACAGTTTAGTTGGTGTATGCCAAAAATGCAACACCGATAAAAAGAAATATGAAAAAGGATTTTGTATTAAGCGCTCGATCGTTTCAGACCTCAAGGCTCATCTAGTTTTGTGTACCAAATATAGACGTAAGGTGTTCAATGCCCAGATGCTGGCCTTTCCTCAAGGAAATATTCGCCGATCGGGCGTGAAAAATGGTCGGGTTCGCCTCATAGAGTTTAATGGTGAAGAAGACCATATCCACTTACTATTTCAGTATTATCCGCAGATGGATTTGTCAAATTTCGTAAATAATATCAAGTCTGTGGCAAGCCGCCGACGAGCGAAGCGAATTTCCTGAAAGAGTGAATGAGTTTTATCGCTCATATGTTCTATGGAGTAGTTCCTATTTCATTGCATCTTGTGGAGGTGTTACTATTTCAACGCTTAGAAAGTACATTAAAAATCAGGATGCTCCCGAAGTCTAATTGTCGGGTTCGCCAACCTCCGACCGACGCGCCTTTCATCCCTGCGGTGATTTATTCGGGGTACTTCCCGCTAGCGCTCCGATACTCCCCTCTAAATACACGCCGGGGACTTCCCGGCTGTTAGTTAAAAACTTTTTGAATCGGGGCGGGTTTAGGATGAAATATTTGTCAGTTGCGGATAGTATTTGTACAAAACCCGCCCCCGCTTATAGAGTTTTTAGGATATGGCTCGATCGACTGTAACCCCTGTTGACATTTTACACCGGTGGCAAGCGGGCGATCGCCCGATCGCTCGCGACCTCGAGCACCTGGCTTTTTGGGAACTTGCCTCGGATGTGCGATCGCGCGCTTTTGGCATTACTCCCGACAATGCAGCCGATGTTGTCCGCTGCAAAACCGATTTATTCTTTTCTCTTCTTGACGACCTGCCTACTTTGCCGCTAAAGTCAAATATTTTTCTCGAAACTTTGTGGAATCTTTGGCTGCCGCTGGCCATGCAATTATCGACTGAAAAACAAAGTTTAAACCGTCCTTTAATTCAAGGAATTTTAGGAGGGCAAGGAACGGGAAAAACTACTTTATGCCAAGTTTTAAGGCTGATCCTGGGAAAATTGGGATATTCTACTGTCAGCCTTTCTTTAGACGATCTTTACAAAACTTATGCCGATCGCCAACAACTCCAAAAAGCCGACCCGCGTTTAATTTGGCGCGGCCCCCCCGGCACTCACGATATTGACTTGGGAATCTCCGTTTTAGACAAGTTGCGCCTTTCTCAAACTCGCGAATTAGCAGCAGTTGACAGTCCCAAATCTGATGCCCTAAAACCGGATATAATTAATAATATAGAAATTCCCAGGTTTGACAAATCTGCCTGCGGAGGTGCAGGAGATAGAAGTCAACCCGAAATTGTTTCCGGTGCGGATATTGTACTTTTTGAAGGTTGGTTTGTCGGCGTCAATCCGGTGGTTGATGCCAAATTGAACGAGTTTTTGGCGGGTGCACCGTTTCCGATTTCCACAGAGGCCGACTGTCAGTTTGCGCGCGATATGAATGCGAAGCTGCACGACTATCTGCCGCTGTGGAACCGATTAGATCGGTTGATGGTTTTGTATCCCCAAGATTATCGCATTTCTCAAGTCTGGCGCAATCAGGCGGAACAGGAAATGATGGCGGCGGGGAAGTCGGGAATGTCAGAAGCCGAAATTAATCGGTTTGTCGAATATTTCTGGAAAGCGCTGCATCCCGAGTTATTTATTAAGTCGATGGTGGAGGGCGATCGGGTGGATTTAGTAATTGAAATTATGAGCGATCGCACTGTCGGCAAAATTTGTCGGGCGATCGACTTAAAATTAAGCGATTAGGGAGTGTTAAAATTAACGCTTTAAGGACACAACAATTAACGCTTTAAGGACACAACAATGTTGTGTCCCTACGGTATGGCAGCTTATCCTGTACTCATATCATGTCCGGTCGATTACCCGACCTCAGGTAGGGACGGGTTCACCAACAAGATCGGCCAACAATCTCCAATCTCAAAAACCCGCCCGGCCGGGATATTACGATCAATCGATCGGACATGATATCAATTGAGAATTCAGGACTTATGCAAAAAGTGGTTTGACGCGCGAATTATAGGGGTAAGGTTCGCCACAAACACCCTACAATACAGAGGTTTTGTATCGATGAGGGAGAATTTCTAAATTAAGTGCCGGGAGTACCAAGATCGATCGCTTTCTGGATCAAATCGTCGGTAACTTCGCCCGGTGTACCTGCGGGGTTAAGATCCTGAGCCATCGAACGAAAAGCATCGGGATTGCCGCTTGAATCTGCAGGCATTGGGATATCTGTAGGAGCGGGAATATCAAATTTAGGTGCAGTTGCAGCGGCGGCAGCTTCCGCGCCGGCACCCGTGCGATCGATATCACTAACGCTGAATTCTTTTGAAGCTTCGTAGTCTGCTGATACATCAACGGTCGGCAACTTTTGTTCTCCAGCTTCCGCGCTTTCAACGATCTGATCCGCATCAAAGCTTTGAGTGTCTTTTGGTTCTGTATTTATTTCCGACATAGCCGACTCCTTGCTAGTTTTATTTAACAATTCACTTTCTCAATCTTTACTTAAATTCCACACCTTTTCATCTACCCGCAGATGTATCTTTGGCTTCTATCTTAAGGATGATTTATTCTAGGATAGCGGCTCAAGATTACACCATTTTCTGAAAATAATGCAACTTTAGGCAAGCTCCCAACCCATACATATTCAGCCATTCCCTATTGTTGAATCTCAAATCTCAAATCTCAAATCTCAAATCGTATTACCTCTCGGGGATGGTGACTTGCACTTACAAATCTTGATATTTATATATTCTGGAAACATTTTTAAGGAATTTGATTTATGAACTCACCCGCCGCCACTAATCCTCACTCTCTCTCCAATGAGACTCAAAACATCCTTCAGACAATCAACGGGTTGGGTACAGATGAAAAACTGGCGCTGCTCTACTTTGTTTATGAAAAAATGGGAGATTCAATTACACCAGCCGCTCCCGCCGCCGCCGAACCACAATTAGCTCCCATGCTGCTCGATGATTTTTACAAGCTTTCCCATGACCAACAACTGAATATAATGCGAGGTATTGTCAACCGCGACGACACGCCCTATTCTCACGCTTACGGAGCTTTAACTGCTAACAATCAGTTGCTCGTTTGGTATGCTTGGGCTATTGGTATGGGGGAAAGAATTGTCGATATCCCCGAAGGATATGAGGCAACAGAGGCTGTCAATGGCGTGTTGGGTCAAATTGAAGGTCTTGAGTTTGAACAGCAAATTTCGGTGCTGCGCGACGTAGCTAATAATATGGGCTACACCGATGTTAAACCAATTGCTACTCAGGACGAAGTAGGGAAAACTTCTAGTCTTTAGATAAGACTCGGCGGTTCAAACCGCTGATGAGAGTCAAACTTTCGTCCTAGCAGAGAGGGACTCAAGAATAAAGGACTTACGCAAAACCTCTATATGTAGGGTGCACTACCCCAGATCGCCTTACCGCTATAAGTAACACGTCATATCATTTCCGGTTACACCGGAATGATGTTGACTGTTGACTGTTGACTGTTGACGGGCGGGTCGAAAAACTGAATGGTTGAGTGTTAACTGTTGACTCGATTTTATTATTCCGATGCAACCGGAAACGATATCAAACCATTTTTTAGCCTTAGTCCTGTTTATGCTTTGTGGTCCTGGACTCACGGGTGACCAGAAACCAGGTTTTTTAACAAAAAGACCTGGTTACAGCCCGCACCCAAGGTAAAAAACCCGGTTTCTTGATTCCGAGTGCGATCGCAAACTGCTGAGCGTGTCAAGCGAGAGGGACGAAAGTTTTTGTAGGAGCGGTTTTAACCGCCCCTTCTGATAAATAAATATATAAAAATATTTGCAGTCAGGACTGCAGTTTTTCAGGGTTAATTTTTCGCGGCAAGTCTATCCGAAATGTCGAACCTTTTTTGGGTTGACTTTCGACCGTAATTGTGCCGTTCATCATTTTGACTAAAGAGGCACTAATCGCTAGCCCTAAACCGGTGCCTGGATATTGCCGGGTTATGCTTTGGTCGGCTTGATGGAATTTGTCGAAAATGTGGTGTTGTTCGGTTGGACAGATGCCGATTCCTGTATCCCGAACGGTGATAATTAGCCGATCGCCATTTAATTCCCGCGCCTCAATGGAAATGCTGCCCCGATGCGTGAATTTAACCGCGTTGGAAATGAGATTGACCAACACTTGCCGCAGGCGCAATTTGTCATTAACTATAAGCTGATTCTCCAAGCACACGCTGACAAGCATTGCCACATTCTTGTCGGTGGCTTGATTTGTGAATTCGAGGGCGACATCCATTACTAAATGCCCTAAATCAAATTCTTCAGTTTCTAATTCTGTGCGGCCGTTCTCGATTTTGGAGAGGTCGAGGATATCCTTAATCAGCACTAGCAGGTTTTTGCCGTTACGTAAAATGCGCCCCACCATCTCTGTTTGCTGGCCGGTCAGCAGTTGTTTGTGCTGGCGCAGCAGCAATTGGGAAAAGCCGATAATCCCATTCATGGGAGTTAGCAATTCGTGGGACATGGTGTCCAAAAAGTGCGATTTTAACTTTGCTGCTTCTAGCAGTTGCAATTTTTGCTGTTGAATGCGCCGGCCCTGCTTTTCCAGTTCTTCCTGCTGGCGAATTAGCAGCTCGTTTTGCAACTCTAAAAGCTGTTCCTGCTTTTTTAATTTTTCGATCGCCCGCGCGCTGTTAATCGCGATCGCAGCTTGTTTTCCCATCACCGCCAGCAGTTGCTGAGTTTGGGCGTCAATAGCAGTGCTGTCTTTCCCGTTGCCTATCGCCAACACGCCCAAACGCCCGCTTTCCCCCGACTCGATCGCCGCAGCACAGGCCGCCGCCGGCAGCCAGCCGTCACCGCAGTTCGACCGCCACAGTACAGACTCTCCCGTCGCAAATGCTTTCCACAGCAGCTTGTTTTGCACGTGCGGGGTTTGGCCGGCAAAGTTTTCCGCGCCCCCGACAGCGCTGAGTTTCAGGCCCCTGCAATCGTACTCCTGGAGAGCAACTAGACAAAATTCAGCTCCTGCGATCGCCTCCACAGTCGCGTCCGCGATCGCTTGCAACACCTCGCACAAGTTACCCGCGCGCTGGCTCAACACATTTATAAATCGATCGAGCGCCTGCAAATCCTGCCCAGCGTGCATTACCGTCCGGGCTTGGCACAAATTTTCTGCTCTCAAGTTAGCTTCCGAGCGCCCTTGATGGCGCCCAAATTCTGGTTCTGCTTGGGGCGAGGTTTGAGTTTGTTTGATCGTTTCCATATCTATGTAGGTTCCCACCCACTCCAAAACTTCGTGACTGTCGGGGTTAGCGGGCGCTCCTCTTGCCAGGTTCCAGCGGTAAGAGCCCTCTCGCGTCTGCAGACGAAATAGAATTTCGTAACTTTCCGGCGGGAACTCTGAAGTGCGCGGTGGCGCCAAAAGACGAGCGCGGTCTTCAGGGTGGACGCGCGCCAAATAGCCGAAACCCAAACCTGCTGTTGCTGCTACCCCCGTATACTCCTCCCAGCGCTTACATAAATAAGTCGCCCAGCCGTCGGCATTTGCTTTCCAAACTATGTCAGGAATTACCGACCACACGCGATCGTCCTGAGTTTCGCCGTCGCCAACTTGCTGTAGGGGGGGTGTTATTTCACATACTTTGTGTAATATTTCCGCGTCGGAAAACTCCGAGCGAAAAGAGTTATTGCCGTGGTAGTGAGTCATAACAGGTTTTATCAATAAGCATTGAACTTGAGCCCTAACACCGGCTAAAGACTCGTGCTGCTAGCTTTATTGATTTTGACGACCCAAGTGCATCAAAATTTTTTATACTTTAAATCTATCGGGGTAGTGGTATCTTTACCTCTATCAAGGGGCGGACAATGGCATAATTCAGTTAAACTGTTGAAACATTGAGAGCTTACCTGTCCCGTTCCGACTCGTGCAGGCGATCGCCGCCAAATAACTTGAAAATTAACTTGCTTTCTTGGCGGCTGCATGAGTATGCTTAAAAATGATGTGCGGGCTGTCAAACCCTAAATCAGGAGACATTCTCAAATTTACTCAGTTAGGCTGAGTCAATTGACGATATTTTTAAAGTTTACTGGACTATTGGAAAAAAGATGAGTAAAATTCGCGTTGCTTTGATAGAAGACCACGATCTGACAAGAGTCGGCATCCGCACAGCTTTACAACAGCGTGACACCATAGAAGTTGTCGGCGATGCCGCTAACGCTACAGACGGATTGAAACTGCTTCAGTCTTCAAAACCTGACGTGGCAATTGTAGACATTGGCTTGCCGGATTTTGACGGCATTGAACTGACACAAAAGTTCAAAAAATCAGTGGTACCGGAGTCCGATCCGGATACGAAAATTTTGATTTTGACTTTTCAGGACAATGAAGAAGAAGTTCTAGCAGCTTTTGCCGCCGGAGCTGACTCTTACTGTATGAAAGATATCAGCTTCGATCAGTTGTTGGATGTAGTAAAAGTAACTCACGAAGGTAACTCTTGGATCGATCCGGCGATCGCCCGCATCGTCCTCAAACAAGCTCGCACTAAAGAGTCGGCACCGGAAGAACCGAAGGCTGAGGGCAAAAGAGTCACAATTAAGGCTGCCGAACCCGAGTTCAGTCACATCATAGAGACTTACCCTTTAACCGAGCGGGAATTAGAGGTTTTGGAACTCATCGTGCAGGGTTACAGCAATGCTGCAATCGCCGAAAAGCTCTACATTACTGTCGGTACAGTCAAGACTCACGTCCGCAATATTCTCAACAAGCTGTGCGCTGATGACCGCACTCAAGCGGCCGTTCTCGCCCTGCGTTCTGGCTTGGTTGGATGAAGCCTTATCATCAGGCAAAATCAAGTTAAAAGTAGGGTGCGCAGTGCGCACCTTACCGCCGCTCATGTAGGGTGCGCCATAAGCACCCGCAGGCGAATTGTTTTATTTAAAAAAATGCTATAGTTTAAGCTTGCATCTATCCCAGTGCAGATATTTTAAATAACTTTTTTATAAACAAATCAACCTTAAGATAGATGCCAAATACTTGTCCTGTTACTAAAAGTTATGGTTGAGCAATAACAAGTTAGAGAAATTCCGATCGCACTGCCGATATTGCGCCATTTCACTTCATAAAATACAGCGGCTGGGCAAGATTACCATTCTTGTAGGAATAGTTAAGCCTTAAAGAAATTATATCTGCAGAGTGATGCCTGAGTTCGCTTAAATTTGCGAGATTAAAAGCATCAACTGCTACTGAAATATCCTAGAAAGAGGTACTATGGCCGCTCCAATTGAATTCAAGTTATTTGCTCCCTACAACAAAGGAGCTGCCTTGATTGGCTCTTTTTCTAATTGGGAAGACATCCCGATGGAAAAAGACGAAGAAGGTTATTTTCGCACGCAAGTTGAGTTGGAGGATGGCGTTTATCAATACAAATTTCGCGTTCAGTCGAAAAGCTGGTTTGTGGAACCGGATCAGTGGGTAGATGTGGTCGATCCCTACGCGACTGACATCGACGATCCCACTCAAAACGGCCTTGTTCGGATCAAAGACGGCTCGCGCATTATCGATACCTACGTCTGGAAACACGACGACAAACCGCTGCCGGCCGATCGGGAATTAGTGATTTATGAAATGCACGTTGCCGACTTTTCCGGCGGCGAAGCCGATCCCCTGGCCCGCGGCAAATACAAGCACGTCGTCGAAAAACTCGATTACCTAGTCGAACTCGGCATCAACGCGATCGAACTCATGCCCCTCAAAGAATACCCAGGCGACTACAGTTGGGGCTACAACCCCCGCTATTTCTTCGCTGCCGAGTCCAGCTACGGAACCACAGAAGAACTCAAAAACCTGATAGACGAGTGTCACGGCCGCGGCATTCGCGTCATCATCGACGGGATTTACAACCACTCGGAAGCATCGAGCCCCCTCACTCAAATCGATCACGATTATTGGTATCACCACGAACCCCGCGATCCAGACAACAATTGGGGTCCAGAATTTAACTACGAATTCTACGACGAAAACTTAGGAACTTTCCCCGCACGCAGATTTGCTGGCGATACAGTCCGCTTCTGGATTCAAGAATATCATCTCGACGGCATTCGTTTCGACGCGGCGCGACAAATTGCCAACTACGATTTTATGCACTGGGTAGTTCAAGAAGCCAAAAATGCCGCCGGCCCCAAACCGTTTTATACCGTTGCCGAATACATTCCCGACAATCCCAGCATCACGAATCTAGACGGGCCGATGGACGGCTGCTGGCACGACAGTTTCTATCACTGCATCGTTCCACAACTGTGCGGCGACTTTTTTGATTTAGAACAGCTAAAAGATGTGATTGACTGCAAGCGGCAAGGTTACTTGGGTGCTACGAATGTAGTGAATTATCTGACCAATCACGACCACGATCGTCTTTTTGCCGAATTGGGTTCGTGCGGGATTTTGGATGAAGCAGCATTCAAGCGAGCGAAGTTGGGCGCGGTGGTGTTAATGACAGCAGTTGGCGTGCCGCTGATTTGGATGGGCGAAGAATTTGGCGAATACAAAGCCAAAACAATCGAGCAAGCTAAAATTGACTGGACGCTGCTAGGAAATGACATGAATAAAGGTTTGTGGGAATACTACAAAGGCTTGATTCACCTGCGAAAAAATAACCAAGCACTTTACACAGAAAACATCGAGTTTTTCCACGAAGACCCCGAGTCGAAAGTTTTTGCTTACACTCGCTGGAACGATGAAGGTTCGAGAGTTGTAGTAGTGGCGAATTGGTCGGAAAATTATCTAGCTGGTTACAGCGTTCCCCACTTCCCCGAAAACGGAACTTGGCACGAATGGACCGGGAATTATGATATTGAATCCGGCGATAACAATATTATGATCGACTTGCCCGAATACGAAGCAAAAGTGTTTGTTTGGCAGTAAGCTGTCCTATCAATTCCGGCTACACCGTCCGCATTGTTGACTGTTGACTGATGGCTGTTGACTGTTGACTGATGACTGATGACTGTTGAGAGTTGACTGTTGACTGTGTTGTTTGACATCCAGGCTCTACCTGATAAGGCAGAGAAAGGAGGCTGTGCCTCCAATTTTCGTCCGCAATTGAGGCTCTTCCTCGCTTATATCGCATAGCGAGGCTCGACCTCGAAGTTCAATCTCAAATCTAAAATCTAAAATCTAAAATCGATTGACTGTTGACTGTGAGTCAAAACAATGAAAATTGCGCGAATTATTGGTTGGCAGCTTGATTCGAATTTACTTCCGACTTTTGAAGCAAGGATTTGATATCATTCCGGCGCAGCCGGAATTGATATCGGGTCTCGAAAGCACTGATTTGCAATTCAAAAATATGAGGACTTAAGTCCTCGCTACAAAAAAAACAGTTTGTAGTAAGGACTTTAGGTTTTTCTGAATTCGCCTAAACTTCGAGACCGGATGTCCTCACTACAAAGTTATAAGGGTTATTTGACAGGTTTTTATCTATAGCAACCGCCAAGATGGTTAGGACATTCTTAATCGCTGAAACCCTTGCTATTACTGCTTTTTCCTTCTTCCTTCTTCCTTCTTCCTTCTTCCTTCTTCCTTCTTCCTTCTTCCTTCTTCCTTCTTCCTTCCGCTATAATTTACAACTCAAAACAAAAAGTCTTGTGTGTTCCGCTTCCTGATTGTTAATTTAAACTACTTATTTTCCCTGGTTGATTTTCCCGACACAATTGGGTTATAGCCGCCGCCGGTATTGGTTTGCTAAACAAGTAACCCTGACCCATATCGCACTGATGCGACTGCAAAAATGCCAACTGTTCTGCTGTTTCCACTCCCTCAGCAATCACTTGTAAATTCAGGCCCTGTCCCAAGGAGATCGCCAGTTTCACAATAGTAGCACCGCTGCTGCCGTTCACTAAATCGGCCACGAAGGATTTGTCTATTTTTAAATTATTGAGCGGAAAGCTTTTCAGAGACCACAGCGAAGAATAACCGGTGCCAAAATCGTCCAGAGAAATTTTAATTCCCATTTCCTGCAACTGCTGCAATACCGACACCGTAAAACTCACATCGGTCATCGCCAGGCTCTCGGTAATTTCTATTTCTAAATACTCGGGATTTAACTTGGTCTCTGATAAAATTTCAGCGATGGTTTGTACCATGTTAGGTTGCAGAAACTGCCGGGCTGATAGATTCACAGATATCCGCATCGGCGGCAATCCCAGTAACTGCCACGCTCGATTTTGCAAGCAAGCTGTCCGCATCACCCATTCGTCCATTTGGCAGATTAATCCTGTTTCCTCAGCTAAGGGAATAAATCGATCGGGAGAAATCAAACCGCGTTCGGGATGCTGCCAGCGAATCAGAGCTTCCATGCCGACTATTTGGCTGGTATTTAAGTTTATTTGCGGTTGATAGTGCAGCACAAACTCGGATTTTTTCAGAGCTTTGTAAAGATGATTTTCTAAGTTAAGATCCTCGGAGACTTTACTGCCGATCGCCCGCGTATAAAACTGATAATTATTCCGACCTTTCTGTTTAGCTTTGTACATCGCAGCATCAGCATTTTTCAGCAAAGTTTCTGCATCTTCTCCGTCGTAAGGAGCCAAAGCAATTCCCAAGCTCGCCTTAGTATAAAGTTCTCGACCATCAAAATCAAAAGGAGCGCTTAAACTCTGGATAATTTGCTGGCAAATCTTAGCTGCTTCCTCAGGGCTGTTGATATTGTACAGCAGTACCGTAAATTCATCCCCGCCCCAACGGGCAATCGAATCCCCCGCGCGCAAACACTTAGTCAAACGCCGAGAGACACCTTGCAGCAACAAGTCGCCCACTGGGTGTCCGAGAGTATCGTTAACATTTTTAAATCTATCCAAATCTAGAAAAATCACCGCCAGCATTTCTGCGTTTTGGTGAGCGCTAGCTAAAGCTAAAGACAGCCTTTCATTAAATAGCAATTTATTAGCTAAACCCGTTAATTGGTCGTGAGAAGCTTGATGTCGGATCATCGCCTCGACGCGCCTCTGCATTGCAGCCATGTACAGGTGAGTTCCTAAAGATTTTGCTAGCTTCTGTTCCTCGCTGCTCCACTTTTTTGTCTCGCCGGTTTTGATTTCTTTCCAAGCGGCAAAGGACTGTCGGGGACGATCGCTCCGGGTGTCGTCACTGCAACGGCCCGCCCACACAATTTCGGTTTCTATAGGGCTGCGAAAAATGGTGAGACAGCCGATGCACTGTTGGCCGTATTGCAGCGGTATTGCCAAAAACGAGCGAATGGAAGCATCCAGAAAATTTGCAGATAAAGATTTGAGTTGAGGTTCTTTAGAAATATCGGAAATCGCGTACAAGTGGGGTACGATTAAACTGGAAATATTTTTGTCAATTGAAGTGTAATGCTGGGAATATACATTTTCATAAACACCTAATTGGCTGGTATCAGGAGTTTTTGCTCGATCGTCTTGGTTTGCCAACCCCATGATTTGCTGCCAAAACGGGCTGAGTTCAAGGTTGAGATCCGCGGGCTGCTGACCGCAGGTATAAAGTAAAGCCGGCATATCGCCAAACTCGGCTGCAATGTACAGTCGCCCTCCCGAACCATCCAAATGCTTGACTGTTTGTTGGAGAACTGCTTGCCGAATTTCGTTTACTTCCAGAGGAGAATGCAGCAAACTGGTAATTTGGTTGACAACGGCTTCGTCGCGCGCTTGCTGTCGAGCTTGACTCAGCAGAAAGGATTGGGCGATCGCAATTGAAAGTTGATCCACAAGCAACTGCACCATTTTCAATTCTCTAGCGCTAAACCGTTTCGGTTGGCTGTGGTGACAGGCCAACAGCCCCCAAAGCTGATTTTGATGCAAAATCGGCATTGTCAGAGAAGAACGGGCCCCCATAGCCTTCAGATATTCAGCGTGACAGGGGTCTACAGGACCATAGCTAATATCTTCAACTGGTAAAGTTTTGCCGGTTTCGACACAATCTAAGCGATTAATTGTTTGATGCTTCAATTCCACATCTACAATCACTCGCTGCCGCGCTTTGAGAAACATTTCCCGGGCACTATTGGGAATGTCGCCTGGTGGAAAGCGCAAACCGAGCAAAGATGACAAGTTGTCGCCGTTGATGGACTCAGCAATGACCTCGCCGCTACCGTCGGCCTCAAAGCGATAAACTTTTACCCGATCGCTCCCTAAAAAACTGCGGATTTCTCGGGTGGTTGTCGTCAAAATCTCTTGCAATTCTAAAGAGTTGCGGATGCGATTGGTAATTCGATTCAGTAAAATCTCTTGTTCTAGAGTCGATTGTGACATTTGTCTAACTTTTGTGCGGGGCATCCCTTTTGATCTCTAGGGCTGTTGACACCATTTTTGCGACCCACAGTCTTAACTCGCCCTGTATTATAGCTGGTAAAACTATAGTCATTTATTGCAATGACATGGGAGGCGTCAGCCCTCCCCTTTCTGTTTTACTTTGAGC